>NZ_JBCPWN010000079.1:0-251 GCF_039581415.1 Comamonas sp. F1-6 | reverse complement strand
CCTGGGCACCAAATACGACAAGCCGTTGCATGCAAATGCAGCGGCTTTTTCGTTTTTGCACCGCGCCTTTGAACCACGTACACCAGGAGCGAGACACTGGCGCAAGCTGCCCCCCCCTCGTCTGCCGAATTCCCAATCCCGCGAGCCGAGGAAAATAGCTCAAGCCCTAGAACACTCTGCCGGCAACTTGCACAAAAAAGTGCCTCAACTCGCCTGGCAGCCACTTTGAACGCTATATAATTCGATCTACT
>NZ_JBCPWN010000078.1:0-271 GCF_039581415.1 Comamonas sp. F1-6 | reverse complement strand
GGGCTACGGCATCACGGACGGCGCCCTGGCCGCGCGCAACATCGTGGCGGGCAATGGTCTGACAGGTGGAGGCAACCTCACTGCAGACCGCGCCTTGACCCTCGGTACACCGGGCACACTGAACGGCTCAACCACGAATTCCGTAACGGCTACAAGTCACACGCATGCAGTCGCAGCGGCCACTGAAACGGTGGCGGGCGTTTCAGAACTCGCAACGCTGGCGGAAGTGATTACAGGGGTCGATAGCTCTCGCGTCATCACACCTGCTGCC
>NZ_JBCPWN010000077.1:0-319 GCF_039581415.1 Comamonas sp. F1-6 | reverse complement strand
TTGATTTCGTTGGGGATGGTGGTCAATGCCTCGGTGGGCGTGAAGGCAGTGGCGGTCACGCCGACGCTGACCAAGGTGCGCGCCAAGGTCCCATTCTGGGCGGCGTTCACTAGCGCCTGCCGCCCTGCAGTGGTGAGTTTGAAGATGATGGCCATAGGGTGCGGTTACGGTTGCCTTGAGGTCAGCCCACATCCATGTCAAGCCGCGTGTACGCCACGGGCCTGCCCACGCATGCGAGCTGGATGGATGCTTGGGCGTTGAGCCCCTGGATGAAGGTGAAATGGGAGCGCAGCGGCTTGACGCGCGAGACTTCGGCCAT
>NZ_JBCPWN010000076.1:0-370 GCF_039581415.1 Comamonas sp. F1-6 | reverse complement strand
GAGACTACCCAATGGTCGACACCGGCCCAACTTAGCTGCATAAGTCTCAACCCCTCGATCTGAATAAGGCTCGTCCGATTGATGGGACTTCGCCTTAGCTACTACGCAGCATAGTCGAGCATGAGATGACGCCGCAAGCAACAAGAGCCGGGACGTAAGACGCTCAAATCTCACCTATCTAAGGCACCCTGTGTGAAGGAGCGTGACAGAGGAGAAGTCAAGTCTGCGCGCTCCCTCAGTAGCCTTCGACCAAAGGCATTTCCATCCCATCGACCGCAACCATCACGCCCGTGGTGTTGGGGTCGATTTCTATTGGGACGCCCCACAGCTCATTGGGCTTGCCGAAGGAGTTGACGATGTTGAACTGCCG
>NZ_JBCPWN010000075.1:0-383 GCF_039581415.1 Comamonas sp. F1-6 | reverse complement strand
CCCTGCTCGCGCGGGCCGTAGCTGCTGCCTTTGCGCCCGCCAAACGGCACGTGGTAGTCCACACCCGCCGTGGGCAGATTGACCATGACCATGCCGGCCTGGCTGTGGCGCTTGAAGTGCGTGGCGTGCTTGAGGCTGGTGGTCGCAATGCCGGCCGACAGGCCAAACGGCGTGTCGTTGGACACGGCCAGGGCCTCTTCGTAGTCCTTGACGCGGATCACGCTGGCCACGGGGCCGAAGACTTCCTCGCGGTTGATGCGCATGCCGACTTCGGTGTCCACGAACAGCGTGGGCGCCATGTAGTAGCCCTGCTTGCCGCTGCCCGTGTGGCAGGCCACGCGGGCGCCGCCGGCCGCCAGGCGCGCGCCTTCGGCCTTGGCGAT
>NZ_JBCPWN010000074.1:0-386 GCF_039581415.1 Comamonas sp. F1-6 | reverse complement strand
GGCGTGGAAATGTTCCGCAAGCTGCTGGACCAAGGTCAAGCTGGCGACAACGTGGGTCTGCTGCTGCGCGGCACCAAGCGTGAAGACGTGGAACGCGGCCAAGTGCTGTGCAAGCCCGGCTCCATCAAGCCCCACACCAACTTCACTGCTGAAGTTTACGTGCTGTCGAAGGACGAAGGCGGTCGCCACACTCCCTTCTTCAACAACTACCGTCCCCAGTTCTACTTCCGTACAACTGACGTGACCGGCTCCATCGAACTGCCCGAAGGCAAGGAAATGGTGATGCCTGGCGATAACGTGTCGATCACTGTGAAGCTGATCTCCCCCATCGCCATGGAAGAAGGTCTGCGCTTCGCTATCCGCGAAGGTGGTCGTACTGTGGGCGC
>NZ_JBCPWN010000073.1:0-394 GCF_039581415.1 Comamonas sp. F1-6 | reverse complement strand
TTATGCGCAAAGTGCCGACAGCAGCGCGCAAAGCTCCTCTAGCTCCTCTTCCGTGGGGGCGCAACAGAATCAGTCGGTCACCATTGTCAATCCGGTCGTTGCCCCGGCGGAAAGTCGATCTGTATCCACGATGGACAGCAGATCCACTTCAACCTCCGATCAAAACATCACAACGAACGGCACGACCACCCAGAACCTGAACAGCACTGTGTCCGGGACGTCCAAGAACATTGTGGAGTACACAGGTACTTACACCATGAAGAACGTTCCCAGCGTGAACGGCCCCAATCTCACGACCAGCAATGACACCTGCATGGGCAGCAGCAGCGGCAGTGCCAACGGCCCTGGCTTTGGCGTGAGCTTCGGCACAACCTGGACGGACGAGCATTGCAAA
>NZ_JBCPWN010000072.1:0-394 GCF_039581415.1 Comamonas sp. F1-6 | reverse complement strand
CTATGCGCAAAGTGCCGACAGCAGCGCGCAAAGCTCCTCTAGCTCCTCTTCCGTGGGGGCGCAACAGAATCAGTCGATCACCATTGTCAATCCGGTTGCATCTCCGGCGGAGAGCCGATCAACGGCCATGATGGAAAGCCGATCCACGTCTACCTCCGACCAGAACATCACAACGAGCGGAACGACTACCCAGAACCTGAACAGCACTGTGTCCGGGACGTCCAAGAACATTGTGGAGTACAGCGGTACCTACACCCTGAAGAACGTTCCCAGCGTGGGCGGCCCCAATCTCACGACCAGCAATGACACCTGCATGGGCAGCAGCAGCGGCAGTGCCAACGGCCCCGGCTTTGGCGTGAGCTTCGGTACAACCTGGACGGACGAGCATTGCAAG
>NZ_JBCPWN010000071.1:0-437 GCF_039581415.1 Comamonas sp. F1-6 | reverse complement strand
CACGAAGTGGCCTGCCACGGCCTGAAGTGGATTCACTACCAGAACGTGCCCGAAGAGATCGAGCGCGCCCACATGCAGCAATGCGTGGACATTTTTGAAGAGCTGTACGGCGCGGGCGGCGACCACGGCCTGGGCTGGTACACCGGCCGCGACAGCCCCAACAGCCACCGCATCGTGGCCGATGCCGGTCGCTTTACCTACGACAGCGATTACTACGGCGACGACCTGCCCTTCTGGATGAAGGTCGCCAAGAGCGACGGCACGACGCACAACCAGCTCATCGTTCCCTACACGCTGGACGTGAACGATATGCGCTTTGCCCTGCCCCAGGGTTACTCGCATGCCGATCCGTTCTTCCAGTACATGAAGGACACATTCGATGTCCTGTACGCCGAGGGCAATGCCAGCGGCGACAACGCCCCCAAGATGATGAGCAT
>NZ_JBCPWN010000070.1:0-575 GCF_039581415.1 Comamonas sp. F1-6 | reverse complement strand
CAGCTGCCTTAGTTGGCATTGGCAGTAGAGCCTGCACCAGCAGTACCGGAGGTGCCACCACCGTTGGAGAAGTAGCCGGCGTTACCCCAGGAACCGGCATTCTGATGGACGGTACCCACAGAGCCTGCGTTCGATGTGGTATTGGTCAGCGAGCCCCAAGGTGAGGAAACGGCTCCCGATGTGGCGTTGTAGCCAGAGGTGGTGCCAGCATTGTTGTTGATGTAAGCCAAGCCGCCGCCAGGGCCGGCGCCAGTTGCAGCAACATTCGCGGTCTGAGAAGAGGCGCCGCCGAAGGCCGTGCCACTGACGGGTCCTGCGTTATAGCCGGCAGCAGCAGTCGAGCCCGCATTGGCATTGGTAGCCGCTACGCCGCCTGCAACACCGTTGCCGGTGGTTGCGGAAAGGCTCTTCACATTACCGAAAGTAGTTGCGCTACCGCCGACAGCTGCCCCACCGATGCCAAAACCGCCTGCGCCGATAGCGCCGCCAGCAGCGTTTGCATTCGACGTCGCACCGGAGGTTGCACTATTCATGCTCAGCGCACTTCCGTTGCCCGAGCTGGCCGCACCCGACAG
>NZ_JBCPWN010000007.1:0-212260 GCF_039581415.1 Comamonas sp. F1-6 | reverse complement strand
GAAAAGCCCAGCGTTCAACGTGCCCAGTACCGCCAGTCGTCCCCACCAGACACGTGGGGGCACGCAGCGAACAATGGCCAGCAAGACAAGAGCTCCTCCCAGAGCACGAAATGCAGCGAGGAACAGGGGATGCGGAGGCAGCCACGTAGTGGTCAGCACATAGGTGAATCCCCAGAGAATGGCTGCGGCGGCAGCTGAAAGTTTGGCGTTCATGATTTATCCCAGGTAAAGGCGCGGCTCTCCCACGCTTCGAAATTGAAGACGAAACACGGCTGGCAAGGATTGAGAAAAGAGGTGGCGATAGCATCAGCCTTCGGCTGATTTCACGCGCAGTGCGGTCTAGGAGGCTGGAACATGGATCTGGCCAAATCTGCCGCTGTTGAAGTCTGTGACGGCCATGCGAATTTCCTCCTCGCTATTCATCACAAACGGGCCATATCCAACAATGGGCTCCGCGATCGGTATCCCGCTGAGAACAAGCAACGAGCTGTCGTTGTTCGCCTCCAGCAACACCTGCGTACCGTCCACACTCAGATGTGCCACCTGGTCGGTACGAACAGCATCCCGGCCATTGATCAGCACCGAGCCATGCAGCATCACCACAGCCAGTGTGTGCCCTTCCGGCATATGCAGCATTGCGGACTTGCCAGCTGTCATCCGTACATCCCAGACATTGATGGGCGTATGGGTGCGTGCCGGGCCTGTATGTCCCTGATGGTTTCCGGCAATGACTCGCACTCGCCCGGCATTGCTGGAAAGTGGGACATCGGGAATTTCTGCATTGGTGATCGACTGATAACCTGGCTCGACCATCTTGTCGCTGGATGGCAGATTGACCCACAACTGAACCATGTGGAAGGGGCCGCCACTCTCGGCATAGGCAGATGAATGGAATTCCTCATGCAGAATGCCACTAGCAGCGGTCATCCACTGCACGTCGCCGGGGCCGATGACGCCACCTGCCCCCGTGGAATCACGATGCTCGACCTCACCCTCGTAGACGATTGTTACCGTCTCAAATCCACGATGCGGATGTTGACCCACACCCCTACGTTTGCTGGTAGGCGCGAAGTTGTATGGACCTGCATGGTCCAGCAGTAGAAAAGGACTCAGCTGGGTTCCGTGCTGACTGTAGTGAAACAGAGAGCGCACAGGGAACCCATCGCCGACCCAGTGCTGCTGAGGTGCGCTGTAGATTCCTTGAATGGTCTTTTGCATTTACTTCTCCTGAAGTGCGCAAGAACGTAGGACTTGCGAACGAGTTAGAAGTAACTGTAGAGACGCACACGAGCGCTGAATAGCCTGGAATTCTTGCCACCAGCGTTCATTAATTGGAACGATAGTGCATCGTCCCTTTTGAGCTGGTCCTGGACGTCATGCCTGCTTGATTTGTGCCTGCAAGGCAGTGAACTCCACGCCAAGAAAGTCAAGCAGCAACCTTACCGAAGGCAGCAGCCCACGGCGAGACGGGAATACGGCGTGAACGATGCCTGCACGAGGCTTCCAGCCGGGCATGACGTCGACCAGGCGCCCGTTACGCAAATCATCCAGGATCATCATGGCCGGCAACTGCACCACGCCAACGCCATGCAAAGCCGCCTGAAGCAAGGCAATACGGTCTTCGCAAACCATACGAGGCTGGTAATGCACCTCTGCCGTTGCGCCTTGTGGCCCCTGCAACTGCCAAATTTCACTACGCTGCAGCCGACCGTCGCCCAGGCTTGGCCACTGCGAAAGATCCGCCAGTTGAGGCATCCCGCCCATTGCGCTCACAAGCCTAGGGCTAGCCACCAAAAATTGCGTGCTCTCACCTAAAGTCTTCATTACCAACTCGCTGTCTTCGAGCGGCGGGAAACGTACACGCAGAGCCAGGTCCAGTCCCTCACGGATCACATCTACCCGGCGGTTTGTGCTGTCCACCTGAAGTTGAACACGTGGATGCTGCACCATGAAGCGCGCCAACATGTCACCGACTTGGTAGTCCAGCAGCGCCAGCGGGCAACTTAGACGCACGATGCCTTGAGGATCCTCGTGGGTACGATCAATGACTTCCTGCGCAAACTCCGCCTCCACCAGCATTGCCTGACAGCGCTGGTAATACTCTTGGCCAATATCCGTCACAGCAAAGCGCCGACTTGAACGCTGCAGCAGTCGCACGCCCAGGGACTCCTCAAGCAGAGCAATACGGCGGCTGAGTTTGGACTTGGGCATACCAAGAGCTCGGCCTGCCGGAGCAAAACCACCATAGTCCACTACCTGGACGAAGTAGTACAAATCATTGAGGTCGCGCATGGGTGGTGACGAAGCAGAGAACCACGGCAAATCTGCCGCACATGATGATTCCGCATTGTGGCGCATCATCAAATCCAGCAGATAACATGAACTTACCTAGCAGTTCTGTGAAACGGTCTGCAGTCGCACACAAGTGCGTGGACATCGCTCCAGGCCAGGGCATGGGCGGTGGGTATGTACTGCGACTGCTGAATTAGGTTGCGCAGAGCAGATAGCCGGACTCGCGCCCCTGTCTGCCGTTGTGATGCACGACACCCAGCCTGCTCAACTGGGCCACCACCTGCATGACGGTTCCCACACTGACAGGAGTCCCCCGAAGGTATAGCTGGCGATATATCTCATCTCTGCTGAGAGCATGGGGAGCAGAACTCAGCAGGACTTGAAGCACGCCAATTCTGGCGACGGTTGGACGCAGACCTGCTGCCCTCAACCGTTGCATTACGCTTACGCTCTTCAACTCTCGGGCCCTTCCGGCAATCGTCTCCAACCTCCTCCCAAGGCTCTGTAAAGCACGATGCTCGCCTGAAGGCGCTCCTGTCGTATTTGAACTGCCAGGTCTCGGCTCTGATAGGCCACACGCTGCACATCCAGCAAGGTCTGCAGGTTGTCCGCCCCGGCTTTGTAGCGGCTTTCCGCCAGCGAAAGAGCCCTCTGGGCCTGAGCCACTTCCTCCGCCTGAACCAGCGCCTGTCTTTCTGCGCCGTCAACTGCATTCAATGCAGTTTGAACATCATTGAAGGCTTGCAGAATGGCTTTGCGGTAGCCGATCACAAGCTCCTGCTTTTGCGCTGCAGCCAGCTCCCGGTTCGAAGCAAGTCGCCCTGCATCAAAGATCGGAGCCAGAATTCCCACTGCCAGAGAAGACAGGGGATTCTCCAGCAGCCTGCTGAGCTTTTCGCTCTCGGAGCTCAGGCCCGCGGTCAGCGTCACGCGGGGCAGCATGGCTGCTCTGGCAGCGGCAAGATTCGCATCCGCCGCAAGCAATTGAGCCTCCGCTTTCGCCACATCCGGCCTGCGTGTTATCAGATCCGCGGGCGTACCCTGGCGAACGCCTGGAATCGCCAGATTCGAAAGACTGGTCTCGCTCACAAGATCCATAGTCCATTGCCCTGACAGCAGTGCCAGCACCGCGTGCGCATCTGCAATCTGTTTTCGGAGCAAAGCCACAACACGCTGCTGTGCAGCAACCTGGCCACGCTGCTGAGCCAGTTCCACGGAGGTCGCTGCACCATAACGGGCTCTGGACTCGACCAGCTTCAAGAGCCGCTCGGAAATCTCCAGATTGAGCTGGGCAATCGCGGCGCGCTCGCGCAAGCCCACACACTGGAGCCAGGCCTGAGCGACTGAGGCAGTGACCGTCAACCTCACGGTCTCACGGTCAAACACGCTGGCCTGCCTGTTGGACTCTGCGGCGTCTCTCAAAGCACGCTGGCGCCCCCAGAAGTCCAGCTCGTAGCTACTCGACAGACCCACTCGCCAAGTGCTGGCGTCTCTTTCCATATGACTGTTCATCGCTGCAGATCTTGTGGCCCCGAAATCTGCATTCAAATCAGGCACCAGGGCCGCACGTGCATAAGCTGCCCGGGCATCCGCCTGCTGCACTCTCGCGACGGCAGCCGCCACATCCAGACTTTGATTCCTGGCTTGCTCAACCAGCGCGCTGAGCTCCGGGCTGCCAAAACTGTGCCACCAACTGGCGCTGACTTGTTCGTTTTCTGCTCCCTGCTCCTGCGCCCAGGCATGAGGAATATCGAGAGACATTCCCCGGGTCTCGTCACTGGATTGCGTTGTCGCGCATCCAGCCAGAGCAAGAGCCGCCAGCACTGCGTTCCATTTGTACATGCCTACTCTCCCGCCAATGCTCGCACGGGCTCCAGACGCGCCGCCGTCCTGGCAGGCATGAAGCCAAACACCAGACCGGTGAGCACCGCACAGGCAAATGCCCCCAGCATGGCTTTCATCGAAAAAATCACAGGCACGCCAGAGACAAGAAGTGTCATTCCGATGCCCAGCCCTGCAAGCAGACCGACACCCCCACCCACAATGGTCACCATGCTGGCTTCCGTAAGGAACTGGCGCAGGATGTCACGCTGGCGAGCCCCAACCGCCATGCGAATGCCGATCTCCCTGGTGCGCTCGCGTACCGTCATCAGCATCACGTTCATGACTCCGATGCCTCCGACCACCAGTGAAACTGCCGCGATCAGCCCCAGCATCACGGCCATGCTCTGGCGTGTTGCTGCTTCGGCCTGAATGCGGGCTGCTGCATTGCCGATTCCGAAGTCTTCCCGCCCCCCGTGGCGCGCCAGCAAAAGACCGCGGATGGACTGCTCGGCCTCGTGAACCTGCTCCGAGGAGCTGGCCTCCACGACCACGTAATCGGGCTGCGTCTGCGCCTGATAGACCCTCGCGCGCCCCGACTGATAGGGAATGAAGACCATGTCGTCATAGTCCTGAGCGCCAGAGTCAGCCCCACGCTCGCTCATGACACCGATGACTTCGAACGCCGAGTTCCCGATGATCAGCTGCAGCCCCAGGGGATTGGCCACCTCCGGGAAAAAATGCTGGTGCGCCTTGTGGCCTATCACCACCAGCGGAGCCAGATCGCGGTCTTCCACATCGGTGAAGTAGCGGCCCTGGGCAACGCGCCAATGGTGAACCAGCGGCATCTCCTCGCTGGCCGCAAACACATAGACCTGCTTGTCGGCCTTGCCATAGCGCACCGTGACAGGGTCCCCAATGACGGGCATTACTCTGCGTATCGCCGGCAACTCCCGCATGGCGGCCAGATCGTCTTCGGTGATCTGGCCCGCAGGTCCGCCGCTGGCCGGCGGCTTGCTGCCCATATAGAGAATGGCTGTTCCCATGGTGCCCATCTGCTCGACCACTTTGCGCCGTGCGCCCTCGCCTATGGCCAGCATGACGATCACCGAGGCCACGCCGATCACGATGCCCAGCAAGGTCAGGCTGGTGCGCACCCGGTTCATGCGCATGCCGCGCCAGGCACTGCGTGCAGCTTCGGAAATCTCAGCCACCCAGGATATTGCCGACGTTGCGGTGTTGCGCTGCGGGGTCAATGGAGGAACCTCTGCGCGGCTCTGAATGCCATCGGGAGCACTGTCATTGACGACACGTCCATCGCTGATTTCGATGATACGCCTTGCCTGAGCCGCAACTTCGCGGTCATGCGTGATCACGATGATGGTGTGTCCCGCATCGGCCAGCTCGCGCAGCAAAGCCATCACCTCGGCGCCGCTATGCGAGTCAAGCGCCCCGGTGGGCTCGTCGGCCAAAATGATGTGGCCGCCATTCATCAACGCCCGCGCAATGGACACACGCTGCTGCTGACCGCCCGATAGCTGATTGGGACGATTTCCCAGACGCGACCCCAGCCCCAGGCGCTCGAGCAGGAGCTGGGCTCTTTGCACCCGCTGCTCCTTGGCCAGGCCTGCATAAATCGCAGGCATCTGCACATTCTCCGAGGCACTTTCACTGGGAATCAGGTGATAGCCCTGAAACACGAAGCCGAAGGCTTCACGACGCAACCAGGCCAGGGCGTCCGAGTCCAGCAGGGACACGTCCTTCCCTTGAAACCGATAGCAACCTTCGCTCGGTTTATCAAGGCAGCCCAGGATATTCATCAAGGTGGACTTGCCCGAACCGGAGCTGCCGACGACGGCCACATACTCACCCGCGCGAATATCCAGATCAATGCCGTGCAACACGGTCACCGAGGGCTGATCGCCCACTCCGCCATAGTGCTTGCGAATGCCGCGCAGCGAAATCAGCGGAACCTGCTCCATCGCACTCACCATTGCAGCCACCGCAGGCCGCCGGGAATCAGGGTTTCGCCGACGATGACCCGCTCGCCTTCGGCCACACCATCGAGCACCTGCACCTGATGGCGACTTCGTACTCCGAGCTTCACGTTTCGCTGCTCGGGCTTCCGCTTGGCTGTCAGTACCCGAACGCTCTGTGATTGCTGATCTTTCCCAGACTGAAGAGCTGTCAATGGAACCGTCAAGGCCTGCTCGGCGCTACCGGTCACAAAGACCACCTGGGCCGTCATCTGCGGCAGCAGTTCCGCATCCTTGTTATCCACGTCGAACAATGCCGTATAGGTCACGGCCTTGGTGGCCGCCGCAGGTGTCGCCGCATTGCCCGCGGCGGGGGAAACGCTGGCCGGCGGCGCAGGCAGCACCTGCCGCACTCGGCTGTTCCACCGACGCGCCTGTTCCTGACCTGCACTGCCCAGAGTCGTGAAATAAACGGGCATGTCCGCTCTCACACGCCGCACGTCGGCTTCCGATACATCGGTCCAGACCGTCATGGCCGTGAGATCGGCAATGCGCAAAATATTCGGCGTCTGATAGGTGGCATTCAGAGTCTGGCCTTCACGCGCATCGACGGATACCACCGTGCCGGACATCGGCGCATAGATGCGGGTATAGCCCAGACGTGCTTCGTCAGCCTTGAGGCTGGCCTGTGTTTGCTGCATCTGAGCCTTGAGATGGTCGATGCGCGCCGCAGCCCCGGCAACCTGGGCCTCGGCAATCTGCACATCCTCCTGCCTTGTGGCCTCTTCGGCGGCCAGTTGCTGCTGTCGTTTCAACTGCTGGCCAGCCAGTTTCAGCTGTGCCTGCTGCTCCGCGATCTGGGCCCGCAGGCTCGCCAGCGATGCTCTTCCTGCATCCACTGTGGCGCGCTGCACGCTGGGGTCGATCTCCACCAGCAATGCACCTTTCTCGACCCTGGCCCCAGGACTGACCAGCAAACGGGTGATCTGCCCTGAAACCTGAGCCCCCACATCCACATAGGTTCTGGGCTGCAAAGTACCGATGGCAGTGACGGTGGACTCCACATCGCCGCGCTGCACCGCAACACTTTGGTACTCGACCCTGGGCCGACTCCCCCACCACAAGGCAATACCTCCGGCACAGACCAGCAGCAGCCCGAGGCTGCCCCAGCGTTTGATTTGTCCCACCGTCATGAACGTTGCACTTTCCAGAAAACAATTCGCAGTCGCTGCTGAAACCCATGGCCACGGCATGAATTGGAGCGATTGAAGATCAGAAGCCTTGCACGCTTCAAGGGTTCCGTCACCAAAGGCAGCTGACGCCCCCCAGCAGCGCCGTCACGGCGGCTGCCACAGCCAGGTATCGAGCCGACCAGGAAAGCCCCGCGACCGTCGCGAGAGCCCCCAGACTCCAGAAGCCCAGCACGAGCACGCTGCCAACCGATGCACTCCACCCACGCATGGCAGGCAGGCAGACGGCCAGCAAAAGCAATGCTCCCAGCACACGCAGCGCCATACGATGCGCTGTCGGCACCTCGTCCAGAGATGTCAATTGCGCGTAATGGCGGTCCATGGCAAAAGCGAGAGCCGTCATGCCCCCCATCGAAAGAGCAAAGGCCTGCAAGGATGACTGCCACAAGGTCATGACAGGCTCCCTTGCTTCGCTGCACTTGCGTCCGCAGCCACAGGCAGGCCTTTCGACAATTCACGAGCCATTTGCTTTCGCGCAGGCTTCAAGCCCGATGTCTTGCGCATCCAGGCCCAGGCACCAGCCGCCGCCACTCCGACAGCAACGGCAAAAAGTTCTACCCCCGCGCCCTCCCAGTCACCATCGAGAAGGTATGCAGCAAGTTGATCTCCAGTCGTCACGAGATTCAGCAAAGGCAACAGGAGACAAAGCACAGCCAGTGCTGCCATCTGATCACGCCATGCCAGTGGAGGCGACCTCAGCAGCGCATGTATGAGAGCCAGAATCCACAGCGCAAAAAACACCACCAATTCCCATCTGGAGCGTTGCGAAATCTCGACAGACAGCAAACGATTGGCCCACAAAAATCCCACACAGGCGATGCCCAGTCCCACGATGGCCGCCACATTCGCGGCTTCAATCATTCGGTAGACCGTGGATGTGCTGGAGCCAAACTCCCCCTGATGCTTGCCCCGCCGTTTGACCATGAAGAGAATCGATCCAGTGGCCATCATGGCGCTTCCGGCCAGCCCGCAAATGAAGTACATCCACTTCAGCGGCAGCCCGCCATAAGTCGCCATATGCAGCCCGCCGATCACCGATTGCGTGAGTGATGCCGCACCGCCATCCACACCTCCTGGCAAGCGCAACTGCTGCAACTCTCCAGTGGCGGCCGAGAACATGGCCATGCCGCTGCTGGGGCTGAGACGCTTGCTCAGATCGTCGGCGTCATTCCATCCATAGATGCCGATGCGTGCAGCCGCATCGCCCGGGTAATCAATCACCACCGCGCGCACCGGTTGCCCGATCAAGGCCTGCCCGCGCAGCACGAAGGACTCCAGATCCGGTACGGACATGGCCTGGCCCGAACGCTGCGGCTTGCCCGGTTCATTCAGCGCCACCTGGAAAGACTTGACGGCTTCGGCACCGGTACCAAAGTAGGCTGCAATACCGGCAGGCATGAAGGTCGAGCAAGATATGGCGATGCCTGTATAGGCGATCATGAACTGGAAAGGCAAAGTCAGCACCGCCACGGCGTTGTGCATGTCCAGCCAGCTTCTCTGCCCTTTGCGGGCACGGAAGGTGAAGAAGTCCTTGAAGATTCGTCTATGGGTAATCACTCCGCTGACCAGCGCCACCAGCATGGCAAGCGCAGCGATGCCCACGATCCAGAGACCGAGCTGACCCGCGTGCAGCTGATAGTGGAAATCCACAAAATGATGACCGCCCAATGTCTGGCGCACCCTGGGAACTTCGGAAGCATCCACGGCATTTCCGGACGCAGGATCCAGTTGGGCCGCCGCATACTGGCCGTCGCCATCGAACCAGTAGACGCGCAAGTCCCCGCCTCCTTTGGCGTCCGCAGGCCACAGCTCCCACATGTCCGCCCCAGGGTGCTGCCTCTGCATATATGCTATGCCCCACTGCAGACGCTGGCTCATAGAAGACGCCGTCTCCCGCTCAGAGCCTGCCTGCTGGGCCTCGGCCTGCTCATGCGCATGATGCTCCGGGGTCATCCAGTGGGTGATTGGCTCCTCGAAGACGGCCAGGGTACCCGTCAGAAAAACGGCATACAGCAGCCAGGAGAACCACAGGCCGCACCAGGTATGCAGCCATGCCTGAGCCTGACGGAAGCTGCCTTTGCCCGCGCCCGATTCCTTCTTTGCCGGCTGCATCAGCGTCCTTTCAGCAAGATCAAGGCCGCAGTGGCTGCAAGCATGGCGAGAATCAGAATGAGCAGCACGCCCCAGATCCGACGCGGCGATGCCGGGCTGAAGGCACCGATCACCACAGCCACGTACCACAGCCAACTGGACTGCATGCCACCCACCATGGTCTCGAGTCGGGCTTGACTCATCGCACCACATAAAACCACCCAGGCACTGGAGACGGCATAGCCTCCCAGCACTGCAGCAGCCAGACGCGATCCCAGTCCCCAGTCAGAGCGCAGCCCATCAGATTGCGACATTTCTACACCCCGTCAGAAACGGCCCTTGAGAGACACGGTAACGGTACGCTTTTCGCCGTAGAAGTTGCCGTAGCCCGCATAACCAACCGTGCTGTAGTAGGTCTTGTCGAACAGGTTGCCGACATTCACGGCTACGCTCCAGTCCTTGTTGAACGCATAGGCAGCACGTGCCGACCAGACCGCATAGCCCGGGGAAGTGAAGTTGTAAGGTGTCCAGGCTCCGTCATAACGGCCCGTTGCCGGGTTGTAAGCGCTGATGCCCGAAGCCCGGTAGTTCGAGCTCTGAGCCACCACACCGCCGCCCACGCTCCAGCCGCGCAAATCGCCGCTCAAGCGATAGTCCGCCCAGGCCTTGAACAGATGGCGCGGCGTGACCGTGCTGAACTGCGCGCTGTCCTTGCGTCTGTCTTCGTTGCTGTTGTAGGTATAGCCCACCGCCAGTTGGAGATTGGGGGTGATTCGTCCCGTCATCTCCAGATCGATGCCCTGGCTCAGCTTGAAGCCGTCGCGGAAATAGCAGCAACCGCCGCGCCAATCGGTCTGGGGGTAAGCGGGGTCGTAAACGGCTTCGCCTTTTTTATCGGTACGAAACAATGCCGCACTGGCGATCAGATGGGGAGTCAGCTCGCTTTTGACGCCCAGCTCGTAGGTACGGCCACGCACAGGATCCAGAGGCGTCCCTGGCAGCGGTGCAGAGAATTTTCCGGCCTGAGACTGATAGATCTCGGCGGTGCTGAAATACAGATTGGTGGACTTGGTCAGCTCATGCATCAGCCCCATATAGGGTACAAAGACATTCGACTCCCGGCTGCTGGCTGTGAGAGCTCCGTTCATGTCGTGCTGGGTATTGCGATCCTGCAGCACATAGCGTCCGCCAAGCACCACTGACCAACGCTCCACGGGACGCAAGCGCAGCGAGCCATAGAGGCCGCTTTTTTGCGTCTTGCCCTGCGAGCCGCTGGTCCAGTCACCGAGCGGATAGCCCGGATCCTGCGGTGGAATCCGGTTGAAGACGTCGGCCGGCCCCACTCTGGGCCACAGGCTTCGGTTGGTATTGCTGTTGCGGTGCTGATCCAGACCCAGGATCACATCATGGCGCTGACCCAAGGCATCAAAGCTGCCCTGCAAATTGATGTCGAAGCTGGTTTCACGCTCGCGTGACTTGGCTTGATGAATCCACCAGTCCGCCCCCTGCAGCGTGACGGGATCCGGCGAACTTTCGATCTCCGCGCCATTCACGCCCTCATTGAAGCGGGTGTGTCTGAGCTGGGTCTTGAGCAGCCAGTCGTTGCCCAGCTGCTGCTCGAGCTTGGCAAAGACCGTGGTGTTTTCGCGATTGATCCAGTTCCAGGGGGCGCCAAAATTGGTATTGCGCGCAAAGCCGATATCGCTGCCGTCCGCATAGCGCGGCAGGCTGGCATTGAAGCCCGTATTTCTATCTTTCTGATAGCTGGCACCCAATGTGGCAACTGTGCTGGACGTCAGATCCATCTCCAGCGCCCCATACAGCATCTGCCGCTTGAGCTTGGATGGGGCTGCCATTTCCTTGCGGTCATGGTTCACGGCCACGAAACGGCCACGCAGGGTTCCGCTTTCGTTCAGCGCCCCCGTGGTGTCGAGCTCAGCGCGATAGTTGCTCATGGTTCCGCCCGAAAGCAGAACCTGCGTCTGACGCTTGGCCTGGGGCCGCTTGTAGGTGAAGTTCAGAACTCCGCCCGCCTCGCCCGCGCCGAACAGGCCGTCGGCCCCGCGCAGAACGCTGACGCTGTCGAACTGCGCCATGTCCAGACTGCGGCTGCCTGAACGAGAGGAGCTGGCAGCACCGCCATCGAACCGGAAGTTGGTGATGTTCATGCCGCGGGACAGATAGGTGGTGTCCAGCCAGGT
The DNA here is from genome assembly GCF_039581415.1 of Comamonas sp. F1-6. Lineage (NCBI taxonomy): Bacteria > Pseudomonadati > Pseudomonadota > Betaproteobacteria > Burkholderiales > Comamonadaceae > Comamonas > Comamonas sp. F1-6. The sequence goes on along the minus strand of NZ_JBCPWN010000007.1, from coordinate 200,629 downwards.
CTCTTCGCGCGTGATCCCGGTGGTGTACTTCATCACATCATCGAGCGTGCGCATGGCCTGATCGTCCATGCGCTGGCGCGTCACCACCGTCACCGACTGCGGAACCTCGCGCAAAGACTGCGCCGCCTTGCCGACCTCCACTCCAGCGGCCACATAGGAGTCGCTTGACTCCCCATATACATTGGGAATGGCCTTTTCCTGCACCGTCACTTCCGCAAGTGTCGAGGCTGCGTCCTCTTGTGCATGGCTGACACCGGGCAGCAGGCAGAGCACACTGACGGCTACAGCCGTGGTGTGAAGACGAAATGGCAAAGCCCCGGCTACGGGGCAAAACGAGTGTTCCAGCATGAGCGTACAAAAACAAACCTGAGGGTTCTCTTCAGGCAGGGGAATGCCGAAGTACCAATGACGCTGTGGCTGGAACGGAAAGACCGTATACGGGCTGGCAGCGATGAAACAGAACGAGAATCAATCTCAATTCTATTTCCGCGCGGATTGTAAAGCCCAGGTAAAAAAATTGCCACTGTTTTGTAAATAGATAGCGCAGCACTTGGCACTGCGCCGTGCCAAGTGCTGCTGAATCGCTGCTCATCGCCTGGGTTGACGCCATTCACACAAAGGCATAGGGCCCGCTCCAGCAAAGCCGCGGGCGGTTTGGCGGTACATCTGCGCTCCCGCCGGGTCAGAGTGAAGGCGTCCCTGGGAAACCTGGAATTTCCATGCCGGACCTTGAGCCACTTCGGGCTTTATGGCGCACTCATTGCATAGACATCGGTCAATGGCCGCAGAAAATCCTGTGTGCAGGTTTTCTCCTGGGACCCAGGCGCAGCCTTGAAGACAAAGAAAAAGCCCCGGCTGCATAAACAGACGGGGCTTTTATATATCTTGGCAGGGGAAGAAGGATTCGAACCTTCGCATGCTGGAATCAAAATCCAGTGCCTTAACCAGCTTGGCGACTCCCCTAAAGAGATAGCGATTATAGCCCGGTTTTCCCCGGGTTTCAAAGAACACCCATTGCCAAACAAAATCACGGTCAGCGAATCAATGCTTTGATCGGAAGCATTCAACACTTGCCAATGCCTTTCGCCGCACCGAATCGACTTGTTTCTGGCCACCCACGTTTTCTGAGTCATGTGCCTGAGGCCCGGGCTTGCGGGCCATGCGGCGGAGCAGCTCGCCCCTCTTTGCCGTCTCTTCCTGCAGACCTCCATGCACTCTTGAATCGGGCTCGATGCACGATGCTCTTCCAATGAACTAGGCTACCGAAGTGGCTTTGTTCCCTCCTCAGCAAATTGGCAATGGCTCGCCCATGCAGAGCCCTTGCCGTAGCAAGTGCATCGATCAATCAAGCATGACCTTGGCCTCAAGAATGATCGGCCCCACAGGGCAGTTTCAGCGGCGACAGTGGCGCTGGTGCAGCCCATCAGGTCGGGGATGCCTTGCTCGGCAAACATTGATACATCGGACACAGCCACAAAGGCCCCAGGTCGGCCGTGCAGTAGCAAAGGTGCAGCCCCCGCCCCTCACAGCGAGAGAGGGGGCGCCGAACAAAGGCAAGCGACCTAAGGGAAGCGAGCTCGGCCGCTCATGGTGAACAACGACTATGGGTTGCGCTGCAGATAGTCCACGGCCAGCGCGGCCAGCGAACGTGCACCGGTGGGCAGTTGCTTCTCGTCGATGTCGAACAGCGGCGAGTGGTTGGGCGCTGCCTTGGTGAAGTCCTGGCCTGCCGGCGGTGCACCCAGGAAGTAGAAGAATCCCGGCACCACTTTCTGGAACTCCGAAAAGTCCTCGGAACCGCTGACCTTGGGAATCACCATGGCCTTGCCGCCCAGGGCCAGCTTGAGCGCGGGCAGCGAAGCCTCGGTCAGCGCAGCCGGATTGGTGGTGACCGGATAGGCCACGGGGCCGAAGCGCACCTTGGCCTTGGCGCCGCTGGAGGCCGCGATCTGCTCGGCCGTGGCCGTGATTCGCTTGTGCGCTTCCTGACGCATGTCTTCGTCAAAGGTGCGCAGCGTACCCTGCATCTCGACATTGTCGGGAATGATGTTGTAGCGCGTGCCGCCCTGGATGGAACCAATGGTCAGCACGGCCGGCTCCAGGCTGATGTTGAGCTGGCGGCTGACCACTGTCTGCAGGCCCAGCACCACCTGGCTGGCCGCGACGATGGGATCGACCGCACTCCACGGCGACGAGCCATGGCCGCCCCGGCCCTCAACCTGAATGTTCAGGTTGTCCGAGCCCGCCATCAGCGGCCCGCTGCGGTAGCCCACCATGCCCGAGGGAAGATTGGCCGTGATGTGCAGGCCGTAGATGGCCTGCACATCCTTGAGCACGCCGGCCTCCACCATGGCCTTGGCACCGAAACTGGGTACATGGCCATGGGCATCGGCCTCCACCGGAGCGCCTTCCTCGGCCGGCTGGAAGATGAACTTCACCGTGCCCGGCAGCCTGGTGCGCATGCCTGCCAGCGCCTCGGCTGCGCCCATGAGCATGGCCACGTGGGCATCGTGCCCGCAGGCATGCATGACCGAGACCTGCTTGCCCATGTACTGTGACTTGGCCTTGGAGGCAAAGGGCAGGCCCGTCTTCTCGGCCACGGGCAGTGCATCCATATCGGCGCGCAGGGCCACTGTCTTGCCCGGCCGGCCGCCGCGCAGCACCCCCACCACGCCCGTGCCGCCCACGCCGGTCTGCACCTCCATGCCCAGGCGGCGCAGGTGATCGGCCACCAGTTTCGCCGTGCGTTCCTCCTGGCCCGACAGTTCGGGATGCTGGTGAATGTCGCGACGCCACTCCACCATCTTGGGCGCCAGCGGCTCAATGGCGGCATCCAGCGCCGCCAGAGCCTGGGCATCCAGCCCCTGCGCGCTGGCTGCCAGCGGCAGGCCGCAGGCCAGCAAGCCGGCCAGCGCAATGCGGCGCAGGCCTGTGCGGGGTGGTGTGGAAAGCTTTGTCTCGGACTGTTTGTGAAGCATCTTCGTGACCCTGAAAAATGGCACAAGCAGTCATGCTAAAAGTGAAGCGCCTGTGACAGACACGGCAAAATCGCCATTCGAGGAGTCAGAAACGCCATGCCCCGGACCTTCGTCATCGAGCTGCCCTGCCTGGAGCACAGCGCCACAGGCCACGCCGCGCATCTCGTGGAGATGCTGCGCAGCGCCAACCTCGTTGCCGGCCTGCGCCTGGGCCGGCGCGCACCGCGCTTTGGCTGGCGCTGGGTCGATGGCCGGGGCCGGCCCCTGCCGGCCATGCCGCACACGGCCGAAGGCGCACTGGCCGAAGGTCCGGTGCATGCCGTCTTCGCAAGCGCGCTGCACTGCCCGGACATTCCATCCATCCGCGACATCGTCGCCGCGCATCCGGACTTCACGCAGCGCATCGCCACAGCCTTCGACCAGGGCCTGACCGTGTGTACGCTGGGCAGCGGCGCCTGGTTCGCGGCCGCCAGCGGGCGCTGCGAGGGCCGCCGTGTGGCCCTTCCCTGGTATTTCATGGGCGGATTCGGACTGGACTTTGCCGGCATAGAACTTGCCGAGGGCCAACCCTTTGTGGACGACAGGCCCTGGCTCAGCGCCTCCCACGCCGAAGCCCTGGTACCCCTGGCTCTGGCGCTCACGCGCCATGCCTTCGGCGACGACCTGGCCGAAGCGCTGGCCGCCGTTGTGCAGCCCGACCCCCAGCGCGAACGCGCCACGCGCGCCGCCATGCAGGATCGCCGCATTCCCGCCACGCGGACCAGCGTGCTAGCCCATGCCATAGCCTGGCTGGAGACGCGCGTGGAGCAGCCCTATGACCTGCGGTCGCTGGCGGACGCGGTATCGGCCAGCCCGCGCACCCTGCTGCGCCACTTCCAGCAGGAGTTGGGGCACAGCCCGCTCGATCACCTGCACCGCCTGCGCTGCGCACGGGCTCGGGTGCTGCTGGAGATCACGCTGGAGAGCGTGCCCTCCGTGGCGCTGGCCTGCGGATATGAGGATGCCTCGGCGTTCCGGCGGGTGTTCGCCCGGTATGTGGGAATGACGCCCGCGGCCTATCGAAAAAGGCATGCATTGAGGGCTCCGAGGAGGCGGTGGCGCGTCGCCGCCAGCGAGATTGTGCGGCCTTGACGGCACCGCAAGCTGGCGTAGATCTCATCTGACTGTCGCGGGCTTGTTCGGCAGGGGTTGCCACGATGCAGCCATCTCTACTTCGCACCGTAGGCCAATGAGGAGATCCCCCTGCATTCACCTCACCCGCAAGCCGCGCCATTTCTCTTGAGGCCTGCGTCGCTCCCTGCCGGGGACAAACCAGGCCAGCAAGCCTAGTCCAGCGTCACCTTGGCCTCACGGATCACTTTCCCCCATTTGGCAGTTTCAGCGGCAATGAAGCGATCGCACTCCTCCGGTGTCGAACCTTCTGCAAACGTACCCATGGTCTGCTGCATGCGCTGCGAAATCTCAGGACTGCGAATGATGCGAGCGACTTCGGCGGACATGCGCTGCACGATCTCCTTGGGCACTCCTGCCGGTGCAATCATTGCTGCCCAGGTGCTGCCCATCAGGTCGGGGATGCCTTGCTCGGCAAATGTCGGTACATCGGGCAAAACCGCCAGTCGCTTTTCGCTGGCCACGCCAATCAGACGAATGCGACCGGCCTTGGCAGGCTGGATCAGATTGGGCGGAGGATCGAGGAACAGCGGGATCTGACCACCCATGAGGTCGGTCAGTGCCGGTGCGGCCCCCTTGTAGGGCACATGAGTCATATCCGTCTTGGTCAGCAGCTTCATCAACTCGGTTGTCAGATGCGCGCTGGAGCCGCTTCCCGAGGAACCAAAGCTGACCTTGCCAGGATGTGCCTTGGCATAGGCAATCAGCTCCCGCGTGGTCTTGAACGGAGCATTGTTGGATACTGCTGCAACCAGAGGCGAGATCCCCATCAGAGACACGCCGACCAGATCCTTGCCGGGGTTGTAGGGCAGCTTGGGATACAGCGTGGTGTTGGCCGCATAAGCGGCAATCACCACGCCGAACGTGTAGCCATCAGGTGCAGACTTTGCCACCTGATCCACACCGATGAGACTGTTCGCACCAGGCTTGTTTTCGATGACGATGGGCTGGCCCAGCGCTTTCTGCAAACCCACTTGCAGCAGACGTGCCATCTGATCGGTGAAGCCGCCCGCCGTGTAGGGGACGACGATGCGTATGGGCTTGGAGGGCCAGGGGCTCTGGGCCCAGACCGAGGGTACCAGCATGGCGGCGCCGGCTGCGGCGCTCGATTGAAGAAAGCTGCGGCGAGATGTCGAAGGCATGAATGTCTCTTGGTTCTTGCAAGGATAAAGCGCCGCGCGGCAGCGCGACAGGGAAAGGGAAATACGTCTCAGTATCCGCGGGCCACGTCCACCAGGTTGAGCAAGGGCTCGCCCGCACGCAGGCGGCGCAGATTCTCCAGGCACTGGCGGGCCACGGTGTCGGCTGAAGCCTGAGCCGCGATATGCGGAGTGACAAAGGCCTTGGGGTGCCCCCACACCTTGTTGCCGGGCTGGGGCGGTTCCTCGCGCAGCACGTCCAGCGCGGCGCCGGCCAGATGGCCTTCGTCGAGCAGAGCCAGCAGTTCATCCTCGACCACTTGCTCGCCGCGCCCCACATTGATGAAATAGGCGCCGCGCGGCAGCAGGGAGAGCGTGCGGCGGTTCAGCAGATCGCGCGTCTCGTGCGTAAGCGGCAAGGCGCAGACCAGAATGTCGCTGCCCGACAGCAGTTGCTGCAGACCCTCGGCACCGCTGTGGGTGGTCAGGCCGGCAATGTTCTTGGCGCTGCGGCTCCAGCCCGCGACAGGATAGCCCACGGCCTGCATGGCAGCAGCCACGAAGCGACCGACCTCGCCCAGACCCAGAATGCCCACGCGGCAGTCGGCGCTGGCGCGCACGGGGCGGCGCAGCCAGTCACCCGCCTGCTGCTGGCGCGCGAACAGATCCAGCTCGCGCGTATGGCGCAGCGCGGTGCCGACCACATACTGGGCGATCTCCACATGCTGCTGCGGATCGACGGTGCGCGCCACGGGCAGGCCAGCCGGCAGATCGGGCACGGCCAGCAGCTTGTCCACACCGGCACTGGGTGCGCACAGCAGCTTGAGTTGCGGATAGGCCGGCAGCACGCCGGGCTTGAGGCTCCAGGCGAGCATGGCTTCGACCTCGGTGGCAGGCGCCTCGTCGCGGTGGGCCCAGACGCGCAGATCGGGTGCCAGCGCACGCAGCGACTCGACGATGGGCGTGCCCATGCTGGGGTGGATGTTGACCAGAATTCCCATGGTTTCCTTCAGTCCTTGTAAGACGGATCGATGCGATCCAGACGGCGCAACAGGCCCGGCCAGGCCAGGCCCGCGCCCTTGCCCTTGGTGACCTGACGCGACTGGTTGACCGCGTCGGCAATGATGGGCTGCGGGATACGCGTCAGCTCGCTGCCGCCCGACTGCGCGAGGATCTGGATGCGGCAGGCCGACTCCAGCGTGTACATGGCCAGCACGGCCTCGGCCACGCTGCGGCCGCAGGTGAGCAGCCCGTGGTTGCGCAGGATGAGGAAGTTGCTCGCACCCAGATCGTCCACCAGACGCGGCTTCTCGTCATCGCGCAGAGCCACGCCCTCGTAGTCGTGATAGGCCAGACGCACCAGCGGGAAGATGGACTGCTGCGAGATGGGCAGCAGTCCATCCTTTTGCGCCGACACGGCCACGCCGTAGCGAGTGTGCGTGTGCAGCACACACTGCACCTCGGGCCGGCCGTCGTGGATGGCGCTGTGGATGACGAAGCCGGCGGGGTTGACGTCGTACTCGGCCTCCATCAACGGCTGGCCTTCGTGATCGACCTTGACCAGGCTGGACGCGGTGATCTCGTCGAACAGCATGCCGTATGGATTGATCAGGAACTGGCCGGGCTGGCCCGGCACGCGTGCCGAGATGTGGGTGAAGATCAGGTCGTCCCAGCCGAAGTGGGCGACCAGCCGGTAGGCGGCAGCCAGCTCGACGCGAGTCTGCCATTCCTCGGGCGTCACCTGGCTGCGGACTTCGGACATCGTGGTGTCATGGCTCATGGGATAGTTCTCGTGATGGGCATCGTGGAATGGAAGACAGGCTCAGTGCTCCGCAGCGTACTGGTCGCGCAGCTCGCGCTTGAGAACCTTGCCGATGGCACTGCGCGGCAGCTCGGCGATGAAGCGCAGGTCGGCCAGACGCTGGGTCTTGCCGGCTTGCTGGTTGTACCAGCCCATGATCTCCTCGGGCCGGGCCGGCTGGCCAGTGCGCGACACCACATAGGCCACGGGCGTCTCGCCCCATTGCTCGGAGGGCACGCCGACCACGGCCACGTCGTCCACGGCCGGATGGGCACGCAACTGAGCCTCCAGGTCGCTGGGATAGATGTTGAAGCCGCCGCTGATGATCATGTCCTTGCGGCGGTCGAACAGGGTCAGAAAGCCGTCGGCATCGAAGCGACCCACATCGCCCGTGCGAATGAAGCGCTTGCCCGTGGCATCGAACCATTCGGCCTCGCGCGTCTTGGCGGGCTGACCGTGGTAGCCGCTCATCATGCTGGCCGAATGGCCCACGACCTCGCCGTCCGCGCCGGGGGCGACCTCGCGGCCCTCCTCGTCGATGAGGCGGATGTCATGGCCCTCGGCGGGCTGGCCCACGGTGTGCAGCTTGTCCGGGTGCAGATGGGCTTCAAGGATGCAGGTGCCCCCGCCTTCGGTCATGCCGTAGAACTCGGTGAGGCTGCCGGGCCAGCGTGCCACCACATCGGCCTTGAGTTCTGCGCGAAACGGTGCGCTGGTGCAGAACTTGGCCTGAAAGCTCGACAGGTCATGCTCGCCGAACTGCGGCAGCGCCATGATGCGCTGGTACTGAACAGGCACCAGCATGGTGTGGGTGACGCGGTGCTGCTGGGCCAGTTGCAAATAGCGCCCCGCGTCGAACTTGGGCATGAGCACCACGCAGCCGCCGCTGCCCAGCGTGGGGAAGAACACCACCAGCGTGGTGTTGGAGTACAGCGGCGTGGCCAGCAGCGTCGTGCCCTCGGGGCCGTAGCCATAGACACCGCCCCGGTTGATATGGGTCCAGCGCATGCCGTGCGACTGCACGATGCCCTTGGGAGTCCCCGTGGTGCCCGAGGAATAGATGATGTTGAACGGTGCCTCGGGCGCAAGGCTCACGGCAGCGGGCTGCGCGCCTTCGGGCGCCAGCCAGTCCTCGAAGGCACGGCCCGGCGCCACGCCGTCCAGCGAGATGCATTGCAGTCCGGTGTCTGCGGGCACCAGGTCCTGGGCCGCCTTGTCGAGGAACAGATGGCGTGCCTGGGCATCGCGCAACATGGAAGCCAGGCTCTCGGCCGTGGAGGATGGCGCCAGCGGCGCGACCACCACGCCCGCTCGCAGGGCTCCCAGGAACAGAGCTGCATAGCGCACCGAGCTCAACGCGCAGATGGCGATGGCCTGGCCGGGCTGCACACCTTCGCGCTGCAAGGCTGCGGCCACGCGGTCCATGAGGGCGTCGAGCTGGGCGTAGCTCAGCGTCTGCTGGTCGTCGCGCAGCGCCGCATGGCCGGGCTGCTGGCGCGCATGGCTGCGGATCAGCTCGGCCAGCGTGGTGAAGGGTGCATCGGGCAAAGGCAAGGAAACAGTCATGAGGGACTCCGTTTCAGGAATTCACGAATCTCAAGCGGACTGCACCTGCGGGCCCCACGGCCCTGCGGGCGCATTGGAGGACAGGCCTATTTGGCAGCCAGGCCCAGGCGGTCGATCAGGACCTTGTCCTTGGCGTAGGCCTCGCGCACCCATTGCGCATAGTCGGCACCCGAGCGGTACCAGGCGTCCTGGTTGAGCTGCCTGAGCACCTCGACATGGCGCGGATCGTCCATGGCCTTCTTGAAGGCGTCGTGCAGCTTGCGCACCACGGCCGGGTCCATGCCCTTGGGCCCCGCCAGGCCGTAGGGCGAGGTGGAGACCACGCCATAGCCCAGCTCCTTGGCCGTGGGCACGTCGGGCCAGCGCTGGGTGCGCTTTTCACCGAAGGTCATGAGCAGACGCATCTGGCCGCCATTCACATAGGTGTCCCAGCCCGAGGCATCGCTTTGCGCGGCCACATGACCGCCCAGCAGGGCCTGCTGCAGGTCGGCATTGCCCTTGAAAGGCACATGATTGAGAGTGACCTTGGCGTTCTCAGCCAGCTCCTCCATCAGCAGATGCGGCGAGGAACCTATGCCCGTGGAACCGTATTCGATCTTGCCGGGAGTCTTGCGCGCGGCGGCGATGTACTCGTTGAAGCTTTTGTAGGGCGAATCCGAGCGCACCGTGAAACCGAAGGTATAGCCCGAGACGCCGATGATGTAGCTGAAGTCCGTGACCGGGTTCCAGGCGGTCTTTTGCATATGCGCCATGCGCAGCATGGACATGGGGAACTGGGTGATGGTGTAGCCATCTGGCTTGGCGGTGCGCGCCATGGTGCCGGGGCCCAGCGTGCCGCCCGCGCCAGGCTTGTTCTCGACGATGATTGGCTGGCCCAGCTGCTTGCCCGCAATATCGGCCAGCGTACGCATATGGCGGTCGGTGGGGCCGCCGGCCGGGAACGGCACGATCAGCGTGACGGGCCGCGCAGGATAGTCGCCGGACTGTGCCCAGGCTGATGCGCCGGTGCCAGCGGCAGTCAAAAAGGCGGCTGTGGCGAGAACCAGGCTGCGGCGGTCAAGGGAAATCTGCATGTCTTGTCTCCTGAATCTCTGAACCAGGTGGGGCCGGGGCACATACCTTGTGTGCCGCTCTGGCCGGGGCCCGGACACCGTTGTCCGGGCCGCGCATTGCCATGGCAATGCTTAGATCGTCTTCACCAGCTCCGGCACTGCCTGGAACAGGTCGGCTTCCAGACCGTAATCAGCCACCGAGAAGATCGGTGCCTCGGGGTCCTTGTTGATCGCCACGATCACCTTGGAGTCCTTCATGCCCGCCAGATGCTGGATCGCGCCAGAAATGCCGCAGGCAATGTACAGCTGAGGCGCCACGATCTTGCCGGTCTGGCCCACCTGCAGGTCGTTGGGGGCATAGCCCGCATCCACCGCAGCGCGCGAGGCGCCGATGGCCGCTCCCAGCTTGTCGGCCAGGGGCGACATGACTTCCTGGAACTTCTCGGCCGAGCCCAGCGCGCGACCGCCGGAGACGATGATCTTGGCGGCCGTCAGCTCGGGACGCTCGCTCTTGGTCACTTCGCGGCCCACAAAGCTGCTCTTGCCGCCGTCGGCCACGGCCGCTGCGCTTTCCACGGCAGCAGAGCCGCCAGTGGCAGCTGCTGCGTCAAAGCCCGTGGTACGCACGGTGATGACCTTGACGGCATCGGCGGACTGCACGGTGGCGATGGCGTTGCCCGCGTAGATGGGGCGCTCGAAGGTGTCGGCGGAGTCGACCTTGGTGATGTCGCTGATCTGGGCCACGTCCAGCTTGGCGGCCACGCGGGGGGCCACGTTCTTGCCCGAGGCCGTCGAGGGAAACAGGATGTGGCTGTAGTTGCCGGCAATCGCCAGCACCTGCGCGGCGACGTTCTCGGCAAGGCCGTCCTTGAGGCTGGCGCCTTCGGCGTGGATGACCTTGGAGACGCCGGCGATCTGGGCGGCAGCGGCTGCTGCAGCGGCAGCGCCTTCGCCGGCCACCAGCACATGCACATCACCGCCGCAGGCCTTGGCAGCCGTCACGGTGTTCAGGGTCGCGGTCTTGATCGAAGCGTTGTCGTGTTCTGCAATAACGAGAGAAGTCATATTCAACCTCTAAATTTCTTTACGTTCTGGCGAAGTCCTAGAGAGGACATCAGCCCTTGGCAGCAGCGCAGCCTGGCGAGGGGCGGCCAGCAAAGGCCGCCCCGCAGCCAAGGCCGTCGTCCCCCTTGGGGGAAGGCGCCGCAGGCGACTCAGGGGGAGTCAGATGACCTTCGCTTCATTTTTCAGCTTGTCGACCAGAGCGGCCACATCGGCCACCTTGACGCCAGCGCCGCGCTTGGCAGGCTCGGAGACCTTCACGGTCTTCAGGCGGGGCGTCACGTCCACGCCCAGGTCCTCGGGCTTGAAGGTGTCCAGCTGCTTTTTCTTGGCCTTCATGATGTTGGGCAAGGTGACGTAGCGGGGCTCGTTCAGGCGCAGGTCGGTGGTGATGACGGCAGGCGTGGACAGGGCCACGGTTTCCAGGCCGCCGTCGACTTCGCGGGTCACGTTGACCTTGTCGCCAGCGACTTCAACCTTGGAGGCGAAGGTGGCCTGGGGCAGGTCGGCCAGGGCCGCCAGCATCTGGCCGGTCTGGTTGGCATCGTCGTCGATGGCCTGCTTGCCGCAGATGACCAGACCGGGTTGCTCCTTGTCCACCAGGGCCTTGAGCAGCTTGGCCACGGCCAGGGGCTGCAACTCGACATCGGTCTCGACCAGAATGCCGCGGTCGGCACCGATGGCCATGGCCGTGCGCAGGGTTTCCTGGCACTGGGCCACGCCGCAGGAGACGGCGATGACTTCGGTGACCACGCCTTTTTCCTTCAGGCGCACGGCTTCTTCGACGGCGATTTCGTCAAAGGGGTTCATGCTCATCTTGACGTTGGCGATGTCCACACCCGTGCCGTCCGACTTCACACGGACCTTGACGTTGTAGTCCACGACACGTTTGACGGGTACAAGGATTTTCATGAGAAAGCTCTTTCCTGGTTTTGAAGAGTGAAAGGCTCAGCGGGCCAGGCCCGCGAGCCGCTCGTTGATCAGTGCATGGGCCTGGTCCATGATGCCGGTGATCAGCTGCGCCACCGTCGGCACATCGTGGATCAGGCCTGCAACCATGCCGCAGGACCAGACGCCTGCGTCCATGTCGCCGTCGTGCATGATGCGCGGATAGACGCCGGCCACTTCGGGCGCGATGTCGGCAAAGGTGATGGCCGCGCCCAGCTCGCGCTCCTTTTGCAGCAGGCGTTCGGTGGCGGAGTTGGTCAGCACGCGCTCGGTGTTGCGCAACGGGCGCATGACCAGACGGGTGTCGAGCTCGCTGGCCGCCACGATGGCCTGCTTGACCTTGGCATGCACGGGCGCCTCCTGTGTGGCAATGAAGCGCGTGCCCATATTGATGCCTTCGGCGCCCAGCGCCAGCGCGGCCACCAGCGACCGGCCGTCGGCCATGCCGCCCGAAGCAACAAAGGGAATCTTCAGTTCTTCGGCAGCGCGCGGCAGCAGGATGAAGTTGGGGATGTCGTCCTCGCCCGGATGGCCGCCGCATTCGAAGCCGTCCACGCTGATGGCATCGCAGCCGATGGCCTCGGCCTTGAGTGCATGGCGCACCGAGGTGCACTTGTGAATCACCTTGATGCCGGCTTCCTTGAGCGCGGGCAGCCATTTCTGCGGGTTGTTGCCGGCCGTCTCGACCACCTTGACGCCGCCTTCGATGATGGCCTTGACATAGCCCGGGTAGTCGGGCGGGTTGACCGAAGGGAGAAAGGTCAGGTTGACGCCAAAGGGCTTGTCCGTCATCTCGCGGCAGCGCGCGATCTCGCGTGCCAGCAGCTCGGGCGTGCGCTGGGTCAGGCCCGTGATGATGCCCAGTCCCCCGGCGTTGGAGACGGCGGCGGCCAGCTCGGCCAGGCCCACATGGTGCATGCCACCCTGGATGATGGGGTGCTCTATGCCAAAGAGTTCGGTGATGCGTGTCTTCATGTCGTTGTCACTCCACTGCAATGCCCTTGTCGCGGATCAGCTGGCCCCAGCGCGTGTAGTCCTGCTGGATGCGCTGGCCCAGCTGGGCGGGATTCTGGAAGGTGGCGATGGCGCCCGCGTGGAGCAGCTTGCTCTGGATGTCCTTGTCGGCCAGTATCTGCTGGACTTCAGAGGCGATGCGCTCGACCACAGCCTTGGGCGTACCCTTGGGTGCGAGCAGACCGCCCCAGGAAACAGCGTCATAGCCCTTGATGCCCTGCTCGGCAATGGTCTTGATGTCGGGCAGCATGCTCACGCGCTGGGGCGAGCCCACGGCGATGGCCCGCAGCTTGCCGGCCTGGATATGAGGCAGCGCGGCCACGAGGTCGGCATACATGATGGGCACCTGGCCGCCGATGGTGTCGGTGATGGCGGGCACGCCGCCCTTGTAGGGCACATGCTGCATGTCGAAGCCGGCCATCTGCTTGAGCAGCTCCATGCTCAGATGGCCGAAGCTGCCGGCCCCCGAGCTGGTGTAGTTGAGTGCTGATTTCTGGGCCTTGGCGTGGGCGATCAGGCTCTTGAGGTCGATGACATCGGGCAGCAGCGCAGGGTTGACCACGATGACGATGGGCAGGTCATAGACCGTGGCCACGGGCGCGAAATCCTTGACGGTGTCGTAGCCGGCCTTCTTGTACAGATGGGGCGCCAGCAGCGTGGGCGTAGCCAGCATCATCAGCGTGTAGCCATCGGCCGGGCTCTTGGCGACCTGCACGGCCGCGATGGAGCCCGAGGCACCGGGACGGTTCTCCACGACCACCGTCTGCTTGAGGCGCTCGCCCAGCTTCTGGCCCACGATGCGCGATGCCGTATCGGTGGGACCGCCTGCGGGGAACGGCACGACCAGGCGCAGCATCTTGGTGGGCCAGTCGGTCTCGGCCAGTGCACCTCCGGCCAGGCCGGCCAGCAACGGCGCGGCGGCCAGGGCCAGAACGCTGCGCCGGCTGGTGCAGGCCTGGAGTGCGGGATTGCGCATGTGCATGAAGTCTCCTGTCAAAGCTGTCTCAGCAGTCGTCGGTGGTGGCCCACTGCCGCAGGCCGTAAAAATCAGTCACTCAGTGATCCATGGCGTTGCGCGCCACCCGCAACCTATGAAACTGTCGCGGCGCAAGCGCGGGACGCCGAGCAAGAGCCGCCTCGCAGCGAGGGTGTCGTCCCCCTTCAAGGGGAAAGGAGCGAAGCGACTCAGGGGGGTCAATCAAGCTTGGCGCCGGCTTGCTCCACCAGCGCCTTCCATATCGGCATATCGCGCTGGTAGTTGTCGCGGAAGGCCTGGGGGCTGTTCATCATGGGGATGAAGCCGGCGCCCGTGATGCGCTCCAGCACCTTGGGGTCCTTGATGATCTCGCGCAGGTGGCCATAGAGCTGGTCCACGACCTCCTTGGGCGTGCCGGCGGGAGCGCCCATGGCCACCCAGCCGTAGATCGAATAGGCGTCGTCGGTCACTCCCTGCTCGAAGATGGTCGGCAGCTTGGGCAGGATTTCCATGCGCTCCTTGCCGGTCACGCCGATGGCCTTGAGACGGCCGGAATCGATGAAAGGCTTGGTGTTGAGCGCGCTGGAAAAGCACAGCTGCAGCTGGCCGCCGATCAGCTCCTGAATCATAGGTGCCTCGCCCTTGTAGGCGGCGTGGTTCATGTCGGCATCCATGGTCTTGCTCATATAGGCACCGGCCAGATGGGCGTACGAGCCCACGCCCCAGGAGCCATAGGACAGCTTGCCCTTGTGTGCTTTCACATAGGCCTGCAGCTCCTTCATATTGTTGGCAGGCACCGAAGGATGGACCACCAGCGTGACGGGCGCCGCTGCGACCTGGGTGATCAGTGCGATGTCCTTTTGCGGGTTGTAGGGCAGCTTGGTATAGAGGAACTGGTTGATCAGCATGGAGGTGCTGAGCGACAGCAGCAGCGTATGGCCGTCAGGCGCTGCCTTGGCCACGGCTTCCGTGCCCAGAATGCCGGCCGCACCAGCCTTGTTGTCCACCACCACGGGCTGGCCCAGGCGCTTGGCCAGAACCTCGCCGATGGTGCGCGCCATGATGTCGGTGGCGCCCCCTGCGTTGAAGGGCACGACCACGCGGATGGGCTTGCTGGGCCATGCCGGCTTGCCGGCCTGTGCGAAGGCGCTGCTGGCGCCCGTGGCCAGCAGACTGCCGCCGCCGATGGCGGCCAGTCCTTGCAGAAGATCGCGGCGTGTGACTGGGATGCTCATGGTTTGTCTCCTATGAAGTCGCTGTCTTTGTTTGCCGTCTTGTGCGGCCTTTAATCTTGCTTTTGAGTTATTTATGGCTCTAGAAGATGTCCGCGGCCTGTGAGCCTGACACGGCCCAACAGGGACACCGAGCAAGGGCCGCCCCCGCAGCGAGGGTGTCGTCCCCTCCCGCGAAGCGAGAGAGGGGAAGCCGCACAGCGGCTCAGGGGGTGCTTCATGAAGGCTCCTGGGGCAGCGTGAGAACGCCCTTGGCTTGCAGGTCCTGCAATTGCGCATCATCGAGCGTCAGCAGGCGCTGCAGCACTTCTCGCGTGCCCTCACCCAGCGTGGGCGGTGCATGGCGGATGGGCAGACGCTGTCCGTCCAGGCGGTAGGGCGGCGCGAACACGGGCGTGGTGCCGACCACGGGATGGGGCATGTCGCGCAGCAGGCCGCTGCGGCGCGTGCGCTCGCTGGTCAGGGCCTCGTGCAGGCCGGCCACACGGCCGCAGGGAATGCCTGCAGCCGTCAGGCGCTCCAGCAACTGGTCGCGCGGGAAGCTGCCAATCAGCGTCTTGAGCATGGGCAGCAGCTCCAGCCGGTTCCTGGCCCGGTTGACGTTGGTGGAGAAGCGCTGGTCCTCGACGATGTCAGGGCGCATGATGACTTGACGGCAGAACTTGTCGAACTGACTGTTGTTGCCCACGGCAATGATCAGCGGACCGTCGGCGGCCTCGTACATGCCGTAGGGCACGATGGAGGGGTGGGCATTGCCGTAGCGCTCGGGGTCGCGCCCCAGTTGCAGTGCATCCAGGCCGTAGTAGCCTGTGACCGTGATGCCGCTGTCGTACAGCGCCATCTCTATGAGCCGGCCCTTGCCCGTGCGCTCGCGGCGGAACAAGGCGGCCAGCACGGCCTGGGCTGCATACATGCCGGTTACCAGATCCACCACGGCCACGCCGAATTTGAGCGGCGGCATGCCTGCCTCGCCGTTGAGCGCCATCAGGCCCGCCTCGCCCTGAATCACCAGATCGTAGCCGGGGCGCTTGGCCTCGGGGCCGCTGCTGTCGTAGCCAGCCACGGCGCAGTAGATCAGGTCCGGCTTGATGGCCTTGAGCTGCTCGTAGCCCAGACCCAGCTTCTCGGCGCCGCCAGTCTTGAAGTTGTGGATGAGCACGTCGAACTGAGGCAGCAGTTCATGGAGGATCTTCACGCCCTCGGGCGTTTGCAGATCCAGCGTGATGGACCGCTTGTTGCGGTTCATGCTGTTGTAGTAAGTGGTCTCGGTCTTGCCGATGCGAATGCCCCAGTCACGCGTATCGTCGCCGCGGCCCGGGTGCTCGACCTTGACCACCTCGGCGCCGAAGTCGGCCAGAACCATGCCGCACAGCGGCCCGGCGAAGACACGGGACAGATCGAGTACTCGCACCCCCTCCAGCGGGAAGTCGATGTCCTGGTTCTGTTCGGTATTGCTGTCGGCCATCTGCCTTTTCTCCTTGGAAAATCTTGGTTTCGTCGAGCGCTCAAGCACGCAGTTTGGTGAAATCGGCGCTGCGCTTTTCGAGAAAGGCTGCAATGCCTTCACGGGACTCCTCGCTCCCCTGCGAGCGCACCATGTGCTCCGCTTCCAGCTCCAGCTGCTGCTCCAGCGTATTGCGCGGCGCCTGCCGGCAAAGGTCCTTGATCAAGGCCGTGGCCTGGTCCGGGCCGGTAGCGATCTGGGCGGCCAGCGCGACGGCATCGACCAGAGCCTGGCCGGGCTCGGCCAGGCGGTTGACGGGGCCCAGAGCGTACATGCGTTCGCCGCTGATGCGCTCGCCGGTCAGGCACAGCTCGGTCAAGACCTGCCGCGAGACGAACTCGGCCAGAAAGGCCGTGGCGCCACCGTCGGGCGTCAGACCCACTTTCACATAGGCCACGGAGAACAGGCTGTCGCGGGCGGCCACCAGCATATCGCAGGCCAGGGCCAGCGACAGGCCCGCGCCCGCTGCCGCGCCTTCGACGGCGGCGATGACGGGTTTGGGGCAGTCGCGCACGGCACGAATCAGATCGTGCAGGCCTTCGAGCTTTTCTCGGCGCTGCTCCACGGGCAGTTCGCGGCGCCTGGCCAGTTGGCGCAGATCGCCGCCCGCGCAGAAATGGCCGCCCTCGCCCGTGAGCACGACCGCGCCCACACTGGCGTCAGCCGCAGCATCCGCCAGCGCGGTCGTGACGGCCACGTAGAACGCGGGCGACAACGCATTGCGCGCAGCCGGGTTGTTGTTGCTCAGCACCAGTACGGCACCTTCGCGGCGGGTCAGCAAAGCGTCACTCATTGATGTTCTCCATGTCTAGTGAAACCGCAGCGCCTCAGGCGCTGGAGTTCATGCCTGCGTCAAGGCCATGAAACGCGCCAGGTGATGGTCCTCGTCACCAAACTGGTGGTCGATCATGACCAGTCGCTTGGCGTAATGCGACAGCGGCAGCTCCCAGGTCATGCCGATGCCGCCATGCATCTGTATGCTTTCCTCGGCCACCAGGGTCCCCACGGAGCCCACGGTGTACTTGGCGGCTGACAGCATCTTCTCGCGCTCCGTGCCCTGGGCGTTGTCGATGGCATCGGCCGCATTGATGACGGTGGAGCGCACCTGCTCCACCTCCAGCAACAGATCGGCCATGCGGTGCTGCAGCGCCTGGAAGCTGCCGATGACCACGCCGAACTGCTTGCGCGTCTGCAGATACTCCAGCGTGTTCTGCTTGGCCACATCCATGGCGCCCAGGGCCTCGGCAGCCAGCGCCAGCAAGGCAAAGCCCTGCACATGCTCTAGCACGGCATGGCCCCGGCCCTCGGCACCCAGCAGCGCATCCTCTGCCAGCTGCACGTTTTCGAAAGTCAGCTCGGCGGCGCGGCCGCCTTCCATACGGCTGTAGCCACGCTTGACGATGCCGGCGGCGTTGCCGTCGACCAGGAACAGGCTGATGCCGGCAGTATCGAACATGCCGCCTGCAGTGCGCGCCGACACCAGCAGCAGACCGGCCTTTTCGCCAAAGGCCACCACGCTCTTGGCGCCGTTGAGCACCCAGCCCGTGGCGGTCCTGGCCGCCGTGGCCGTGACCTTGTTGAGCTCGTAGTGACTGCCCGGCTCGTCGTGCGCCAGGGCAGCGATCACGCCGCCGGCGATGATGTCCTCCAGTTGGCGCTTCTGCGCTTCGGTGCCGGCCGCAATCAGGGCCTGGCCCACGACCAGCGCCCCCAGCAGAGGCTCGGCCACCAGGCCACGGCCCAGCGACTCGAACACCACGCTGATGTCAAAGCCCGATCCGCCAAAGCCGCCGTCCTCTTCGGGGAACAGCGCGCCGATCGCGCCCAGCTCGGCAAATTGCGCATACAGCGCGGGGCTGTGACCTTCTGCACCATAGGCCAAATGGTTGCGCTGTTCGATACCGTACTGCTCGGCCACAAAGCGGTTCAGGCTGTCCGCCAGCATGCGGCGGTCTTCGGTGTGTGTGAAGTTCATGACAAATTCTTTCTACCCAATCGAACGAATCGGTGTCGCATGCCACCGCCCGGTTCGCCAGGGACGCCCAGCAAGGGCCGCCCCGCAGCAAGGGCGTCGTCCCCCCGGGGGGAAGGCGCGCAGCGACTCAGGGGGGATTTCACAAGCCCAGAATCATCTTGGAGATGATGTTTTTCTGGATTTCGTTGGAGCCACCGAAGATCGACAGCTTGCGGTAGTTGAAGTAGTTGGCCGAGGCCGTGGCGGCTTCGTCGATGCCGCCTACGGGCGCCTGGTCATGGCCTTCGTACTGGGCCTCGTCGATATAGGGCACGGCATACACGCCCATGGCTCGGCGGATCAGCGACAGGATTTCCTGGCGGATCTCGGTGCCGCGAATCTTCAGCATGGAGCTTTCGGCACCGGGCACGCCGCCACCGGCCACGGCGGCAATCACGCGCAGATTGGTGGTCTTCATGTTCTCCAGGTCGATCTCGACGCGCGCCATGCGGGCCGCGAACAGCGGGTCCTGGCTCAGCGGCTGACCGTTCTTGTGCACCTTGGCGGCGATGACCTTGAGCTTGGCCAGAGCCGAGATGCAAAAGCCCACGCCAGCAATGCCGGTGCGCTCGTAGGTCAGCAGATACTTGGCATAGGTCCAGCCCCGGTTTTCCTCGCCCACCAGATTCTCGACAGGCACCTTCACATCGGTGAAGAAGACTTCGTTGACTTCCTTGTCGCCGTCCAGCGTGCGGATGGGGCGCAGCTCCACGCCGGGGCTGTTCATGTCCACCAGCAAAAAGCTGATGCCGGCCTGGGCCTTGGCCTCGCGGTTGGTGCGCACCAGGCAGAAGATCATATTGGCGTGCTGGCCCTGGGTGGTCCAGGTCTTCTGGCCGTTGACGATGTAGAAGTCTCCATCGCGCACGGCCGTGGTCTTCACCGAGGCCAGATCGGAGCCCGCGCCGGGCTCGGAATAGCCCTGGCACCACCAGTCCTGCCCGCTCAGAATGCGCGGCAGCCAGTACTTCTTTTGCTGCTCGTTGCCGTACTTGATCAGCACCGGCCCCAGCATGTTCACGCCAAAAGGCACGATGCGCGGGCCACCGGCCAGGGCGCATTCGGTGTCGAAGATGAACTTCTCGACCGCCCCCCAGCCCGGGCCGCCATGCTCCTGGGGCCAGTGATTCGCATACCAGCCGCGCTCGTTGAGAATGGCATGCCATTCATCCTGATCAGCCTTGCTCAGGCGCTGGCCGGCCTTGACCTTGGCAGAAATATGCTTGGGCAGCTTTTCCTTGAGAAAACTCTGCACCTCGGCGCGAAACGCCTCTTCCTGGGGGGTGAATTGCAAATCCATTGCTATTTCCTGGTAATCCATGGCGCAGCGCGCCTTTGCAGCCTCTGACACCGGCACGCTCTGAACCAGAGGCGCCGAGCAAGAGCCGTCTCGCAGCAAAGGCGTCGTCCCCCTCCCGAAGAGAGAGGGGGAAGCGGCGCCAGCCGCTCAGGGGGTGTTTAGAAAATCTCGAACAGGCCAGCAGCGCCCATGCCGCCGGCGATGCACATGGTCACCACGCCGTACTTGACCTTGGGGTTGCGGGCCTTGCGGCGCTGGCCTTCAAGCAGGATGTGGCCGGTCAGGCGTGCGCCCGTCATGCCGAAGGGGTGGCCGATGGCAATCGCGCCGCCGTTGACATTCAGACGCTCGTTGGGAATGCCCAGCTGACGCTGGCAATACAGGGCCTGCGAGGCAAAGGCTTCGTTCAGCTCCCACAGGTCGATGTCATCCACCGTGAGGCCGTGGCGCTTGAGCAGCTTGGGCACGGCAAACACGGGGCCTATGCCCATCTCGTCAGGCTCGCAGCCGGCCACGGCAAAGCCGCGGAAAGCGCCCAGGGGCTTGAGGCCCAGACGCTCTGCCAGCCTGGCTTCCATCACCACGCAGGCGCTGGAGCCGTCGGACAGCTGCGAGGCATTGCCGGCCGTGATGAAGTTGCCCGGGCCCTTCACAGGCTCCAGCTTGGCCAGCCCCTCCAGCGTGGTGCTGGCGCGGTTGCAGTTGTCCTGCGTGGCCACCACGTCGCGGTAGGTGACTTCGCCGGTTTCCTTGTTCTTCTCCATCATGCGTGTGGAGCAGGCAATGATCTCGTCCTTGAACAGATCGGCGGCCTGGGCCGCAGCCGTGCGCTGCTGGCTTTGCAGCGAGAACGCATCCTGGTCTTCACGCGTGATGCCGTAGCGCTTGGCCACCACATCGGCGGTGTCGATCATGGCCATGTAGAGCTCGGGCTTGTGCTCCACCAGCCAGGGGTCCATGTCGGTGGGCAGATTGTTGCCGGCGCGGATGCCGGAGATGGTTTCGATACCGCCGGCCAGCATCACGTCCACGCCTTCGGCCACGACGCGCCCCGCCGCGATGGCGATGGATTGCAGACCCGAGGCGCAAAAACGCGTGATGGTGGTGCCGGCGATCGACAGCGGCAGCCCGGCGCGCAACACGGTCTGGCGACCCAGATTGCGCCCCTGGAAACCGTCGGGGTTGCCGCAGCCCAGAATCAGGTCCTCGATCATTTCGGGATCGACACCCGAGCGCTCCACGGCCGCCTTGACGGAGAAAGCAGCCAGCTGGGCGGCAGGAGTGATGTTGAACTCGCCACGATGCGACTTGGTCAGCGGTGTGCGGGCGGTGGAAACGATAACGGCTTCACGCATGGTGCTTGTCTCTGTGAATGTTGAAAACTATTTTTGATAGCTATCTGCGCTTGTCATTCATTGACTTCAGATTCTTTTCATACTGAAACCCATACAAATCAAGCGCTAGCAGCTACTTTTTTAAATTAACCGGGCGATAAAAACTGGCGCACTCCAAGCGCGAGACGCCGAGCAAGAGCCGCCTCGCGGCGGGGCCGCCCAGGCGATGGCGTCGTCCCCTCCCGAAGAGAGAGGGGAAGCCGCGCAGCGGCTCAGGGGTGTTACTTGTTCAGGCTTTCGAAGTTGCGCCCCTCGGCCACCAGCTTCTGCAGCAGCGGCGCAGGCTTCCAGAACAGCGCGTCTTCCTTGGCAAAGGCTTCGATATCGGCCAGCACCTTGGGAAGGCCCTGCATATCGGCCCATTTCATGGGGCCGCCGCGGTGGCGCGGAAAGCCGTAGCCGGAGATAAAGGTCACGTCCACATCCAGCGGGCGCAGCGCAATGCCCTCGCCCACCACCTTGGCGCCCTCGTTGACCATGGCGGCCATGTAGCGGCGCATGATTTCCTCGGCCGTGAACGGGCGCGGTGCCACGCCCTTCTTGGCGCGCTCGGCATCTACAATCGCCAGCACTTCGGGGTCGGGCTGACCGATGCGCGCGCCTTGCGGGTAGAGGTAGAAGCCGCGTCCCGTCTTCTGGCCGAACCAACCCTTTTCACAGATGCGGTCGGCAATCTCCACATAACGGGCATTGGGGTCGCGCGTGGCGGCGCGACGCTTGCGCGTGGCCCAGCCGATATCGCCGCCGGCCAGGTCGGTGACCTGGAAGGGCCCCATGGCAAAGCCGAAGCCGCGCACGGCCTCGTCGATCTCGTAGGGGCTGGCACCGTCTTCCATCAGGTAGTCGGCGGCCTGCTTGTAAGTGGCCAGAATGCGGTTGCCGATAAAGCCGTCGCAGACGCCGGCACGCACCGGCACCTTCTTCATCTTCTTGGCCAGCTCGAAGGCCGTGGTCACCACATCGGGCGCCACCTTGGCTGGCACGACGATCTCCAGCAGCTTCATGATGTTGGCCGGGCTGAAGAAGTGCAGACCGATCACATCCTGCGGGCGGCTGGTGACGGCGGCAATCGCATCGATGTCCAGATACGATGTGTTGGTGGCCAGCACGGCGCCGCTCTTGCAGACGCGGTCCAGCTCCTTGAACACGGCTTTCTTGACCTCCAGGTCTTCAAAGACCGCCTCGATCACCAGATCCACATCGGCAATGTCGTCATAGCAGGTCGAGGGCGTGTAGCGCGCCATGATGGCGGCCTTGGCCTCCTCGCTCATGCGGCCCTTGGCGATCAGGCCGTTGTAGACCTTCTCCACGTTGGCCTGGCCGCGTGCGATGGATTCGGCATCGCGCTCGATCATGGTCACGACGAGGCCGGCATCCAGCGCCGAGACGGTGATGCCCGCGCCCATGGTGCCGCCGCCGATGATGGCGATCTTGCTGAAGGCGCGCGGCTGGGCGGCACGGGCTTCGGGAATCTTGGCTGTCTCGCGCTCGGCAAAGAAGGCGTGGATCAGGCCGGCGCGCTGCGGGCTGTCGATGCAGGCCAGAAACTGGGCACGCTCGAACTTCAGGCCTTCGGCAAAAGGAAGATCCAGCGCGGCCTGCACGCAATCGATGATCTTCAGCGGCGAGAACAGGCCGCGCGACTTCTTGGTCGTGTCCGCACGCAACGCATCGAGTTCCGCCTGGGCGGCGGCCTTGTCGGCCAGGCGTCCTGGCGTGGCGCTGACGGGACGCAGCGGCGCGCCCTGGGTCAGCAGTTCACGCGCATAGGCCAGGCCCGCGGCCACGGGGTCCGGGCCCTCTTCCAGCTTGTCCACCAGACCGGCGGCTAGTCCGGCTTTGGCGCCGATCTGCTGGCCGCTGAGCATCAGCTCGGTCGCGGCCTTGACGCCCATCAGGCGCGGCGCACGCTGCGTGCCGCCGGCGCCGGGCACCAGGCCCAGGGAGACTTCGGGCAGACCCAGCTTTGCGCCAGGCAGCGCCAGGCGGTAATGCGCCGACATGGCGATCTCCAGACCGCCACCCAGTGCCGCGCCATGAATCACGGCCACCACGGGCTTGCTGCAGGCCTCGATACGGTTGCAGACATCGGGCAGGAAAGGCTGGACCGGAGGCTTGCCGAATTCGCGAATATCGGCACCGGCGATGAAAGCCTTGCCCTGACCCACGATGACCACGGCCTTGACCGCGGCGCTGGCATCGGCCTGTTCCATGGCCGCCATCAGACCCTGGCGCACGGCAGCGCCCAGCGCATTGACGGGCGGATTGTTGACGCTGACGAGCAGGACGTCACCGTCTTGCCTGAGTTCGACGACAGAGGTGCTGGCTTGGGCGGTCATGCGAGTCTCCTGAATCTCTTTATGGAATGGGCTTTATTTTTACGACGACAATGTTTTCTAACAATCCCATGAATCATTGACAGACTGTCAAAGGAAATTGAACAAACACGCCATGGACTCGCAATCGCTGACCCTGCTGGTCGAAATCATTGATAGCGGCAACCTCAGCCAGGCTGCGCGCAAGCTCAAGATGACGCGCGCCAATGTGAGCTATCACCTGACCCAGCTGGAAAAGGCAGCGGGCGTGCAGCTGGTCAAGCGCACCACGCGCCGCGTGGAGCCCACGGAGATCGGCATGCGCCTGTACGAGCACGGGCGCAACATCCACAACGAAATGCTGGCCGCACGCGAGGCCATCACGGCGCTGGGCCAGAGCCTGCAGGGCCGCGTGGGCATCAGCGTGCCCAGCGGCTACGGCCAGATCGTGATGAGCGAATGGCTGATCGAGTTCAAGCGCCTGTACCCGGGCATCGTGCTCGACGTGCTGTTCGAAAACCGGGCCGACAATCTGCGCGACGATGTGGACATCATCGTGCGCGTGATCCAGGAGCCGCCCCTGTCCCTGGTGGCGCGCAGCCTGGGCACGGTGCGCTACCTGGCCTGCGCCTCACGCGAATATGCGCAGACCCACGGCCTGCCCAAAACCCTGCATGCCCTGCGCGCCAGCCCGCTGATCACCGCCGGAGTCACGGGGCGGCAATTACGCCTGGCCGCCTATCTGGGCACCGAGCGCCACGAAGTGATGCTGGAGCCCACCATGATCTCCGAGCATTTCCCTTTTCTGCGCGACGGCATTCTGGCCGGCCTGGGGGTAGGCCTGGTGCCCGACTATGTGGTGCAGGACAAGCTGGCCACGGGCGAGGTGCTGAGCACGCTGGACGAGTACCGGCTCAGCATTTTCGGCACCCATATGTATCTGCTCTACCTGCCCAACCGGCATCAGACCAAGGCCGTGCGCACCTGCATCGATTTTCTGCTGGCCAAGGCCCAGCCCGAGGCAACCCGGCTGGCCGCGATGCCCCAGCCCTGAGCCGCAACGCAAAACGCCAGCGACCAGGCTGGCGTTTTCATTCGGACAGAGGCCTCAGGACAGGCTGCGGTTCAGATTCTGCTGTCGCCAGCTGCTGGGGCTTTGCTGAAAATGCTTGCTGAACCAGCGCGTGAACGAGCTGTTCTCGGCAAAGCCTGCCTGAGCGGCCGCTTCACTCACCGACAGCTGCGGATTCTGCAGCGCACGCAGCGCGGCCTGGCTGCGCACGGCGTCCAGCGTTTCCTGAAAGCTGGTGTTCTGGGTTTCGAGGTGCCGCTGCAGCGAACGGGCCGTATAGCCAAGCGCGCCGGCCACATGGGCAATGCTGTGGCGCCCATGGGGCAGCAGCGACTGCAAGGTGCTGCGCACCTGCTGCTCCAGCGATCTGGTCGTGGGCCGCGGCGCATGGCTCTCCATCAGGCTGCGGGCGTGGCTCTCCATGAGGCTGTCGTGATCGGCATCGATGGCCTCCAGATCCTCGTTGCTCACCACGATGCCATCGAAGTCAGAGCCGAACACGATCTCGCTGCCCAGCACGCGGCGATGGCTCATGGTGCTGCCTGGCGAACTGTGTGAGAAGTGAATGCTGGCCGGGCTCCAGCCCCTGCCCAGCTGATATCGGCACAGGCTCATCAGCGCCGTGATGCCCAGCTCGACCGGGTGGCGCCCCGGGTTCTCGCGCTCGGTATCCAGGTTCAGCTGGATGATGGAATAGCGCCCCTGGGTCACCACCTCCGTGCCCACGGTGGTGCTGATCATGTGGTCATAGTCCTTGAAGGTCTTGAGCATGCTGGAGAGGCTGGCCTGGTGCTGCAGCAGCAGGCTGATCGGCCCGAAGTCGGACAGACGCCAATGCGAGCCCATGAGCAGGCCCAGCGAGGCATGCCCTGCCTGGGCGGACGAAACCTCAAGCAACTGCGCAAACGCAGCTTCGGGAACCATGAGGTCGGGAGAATTCAGGCAGCTGTGGTCCAGCCCCACCTGGCGGAACATGCGCAGCGGGTCGATGCCGAGCTCATTCGCCACCTTGGCGTATTTGCACAGGCTCACACTTCGGATACGGGGCTTCATCGTGACCAGGAAAACGGTTGACCCGGGTACTGCGCAACAGGCCCGGATTTCATGGATGGACACAGGCCTTAATGGCAACCTGCGTTTCGGGTGTTGATGTTTATCAATATCACAACAAGCAGTCAATCAATGGATACCAGTAGATCACGACAGATATGACGGTTCGGCGCGCAGATGCGTCCACTTCAAGACACTCCAGGCCCGGCCCTAGGGTTTTCCTTGCACACACCCAAGAGGGCAACAAGCTGACGCGATCGGTCAAGCCCTGCGGCCGTTGCTGCGCCGAGAATTTTTCCATCAGACGGCGGTGCCCTGCATCAAGGCCTTGCCGGGTACTAAGGAGAAGACCATGAAAGTCGAACAACTGACCTGCAGCATCGGCGCTGAGGTTTCCGACATCCACCTCGGCGATGCGTCTCGCGACAAGGGCCTGGCCGAGGAAATTCGCGCCCTGCTGCTGCAGCACAAAGTGCTGTTCTTCCGCGATCAGGACATCACGCGTGCCGAGCATGTGGGTTTTGCCCGCCACTTCGGCGATCTGGAGGATCACCCCGTGGCCGGCAGCGACCCCGACCACCCCGGTCTGGTGCAGATCTACCGCAGCGAAAAGCGCGAAAACTACGAGAACACCTATCACACCGACGGTCAGTGGCGCGAGAACCCGACCATGGGCTGCGTGCTGCGCTGCATCGAAGGCCCTGCCGTCGGTGGCGACACCATCTGGGTCAATATGGCCGAGGCCTACCGCAATCTGCCCGAGGACATCAAGAAAAAGATTGACGGCCTCAAGGCCAAGTCCAGCATCGAGCACGGCTTCGGCGCCGTCATGCCCGAAGAAAAGCGTCTGGAGCTGGGCCGCCAGCATCCCCCGGTCGAACATCCCGTCGTGCGCACCCACCCCGAAACCGGCGAGAAAATTCTCTACGTCTGCAGCTTCACCACCCACTTTGCCAACTACCACACGCCCGAGAACGTGCGCTATGGTCAGGACAAGACGCCCGGTGCCAGCATGCTGCTGAACTATCTGATCAGTCAGGCGGCCATCCCCGAGTACCAGGTGCGCTTTCGCTGGAAGCCCGGCAGCGTCGCCATGTGGGACAACCGCTGCACCCAGCATTACGCCGTGCAGGATTACTGGCCCGCCGCGCGCAAGATGGAGCGCGCTGCCATCATCGGCGACAAGCCTTTTTGAGCGAGCTATCCGAGCCGCTTTTCTGCCCCTTTTCTGACCAGCTATTGCCAGCCACCTGCGCCGCATGCCGGCCGCCGGAACACGATGCATCGCACCAGCACTGCGCAAAAACAATAGCTGGCATCGCTTTACTGTCATCGAAGATAAATTCATAGCTGCCTGAAACGCTTTCAAATAAAGCGTAGGCAGCTATTATTTTTTCATCATCACCTCCTGCATGAATGTGCGCCTGACCAGGCCCCGCCTTGCGCCAATCGCGCCCTGAGGCCGATGACAGAGCGAAGGCCCGGGAGGGCGACAGCACTGCAAGATACAGAGATACAGCCTGCCATTGCTGTAAGCCATGGCAGGCGCGAGCCTGACGAGCCTGAATATGACAATGGTGATCCTCGTCAACCGCGCCTGCAGCATCTCTGCTCGGCGAGCCTCTGGCGAGCACTGCAGCGTGCGGTGTGGGGCGCGCGGCGTGCGCATCACGGACCTCCCGCGCCTTGACAGCTGCGAGCTGGCCAGAGGCATGCTCAAGACCATCCATCCGCAGCCCCCCCCGGCCCAGACGCCTTCACCAGGCCTGTCTCAGGCCCGACCCCAGCCTTGCCAGAGCCATTTTTCCGGGCCTGCCCGAAATCATCCGGGCATGAAAAAGGCCTCCATCGCGGAGGCCGTTTTTGCGCATGTCGGTTCAGCAGAGACCGCTTGCAGGCGAAGCCGTGATCGGCTTGCCTGCAAGCCTGTCCCGGAAGATCAGGAGGTCTTCCTGAGGAAACCCTGGTTGGCGCCGGGCCGGTTGGGCGCAAAGCCGTTGGCGGCCAGACTCTCCTCCACGCTGTCGTAGAACACGCCGATCTTGCTGATCTCACGCGCCTCCTTGGCGGTGGCGACAGGACGACCGAATTCGCGCGAGATGCGCACCAGTTGCTCGATCTGCGAGACGGTGCTGGCCTTCTCGGTACGCGTCTGGTTCCACAGGCAGTCTTCGGTGCCGCAGCGCACATGCAGACCAGCGGCAATGCCCCACATGTTCACGGGCAGCACGTTGCGCACATTGCTTTCCACGGTCAGCACGGCCCCATCGGGCACGGCGCGCACAAAGTTGGCCAGGCTGTACAGGCTGGGCGTGTCCATGCCGCCAGCGATCGCCACCCAGTTCATGACCAGCGGGCCCATGTAGAAGCCGCGGCGCATCAGGCGCTCCACCGACTCGAAGCTGTTCAGGTTGTAGCACTGGAAGGCGCTCTGGATGCCGGCCTTGGTCAGGCGGCGCACATGCTCCTCCACCCAGCCCGGCTGGGCGGGCACGGTCATTTCCTTGTAGGCATTGAACAGCGTGGGATTGGCGCGCGAGGTACCGGCAAAGTCCGCGTCTTCGGCCTGATCGGTCACGTTCATCTGCGAGGTGTTCACCGTCACGGTCACCTGATCGGGCACCGGGTCCAGATCGGCCAGCATGTGGCGGGTGTCGTCGGAGAGCCATTTGGCCGCCTGGCCTTCGTCTTCTGGAGCAAAGCTGATGGAGCCGCCGACCTGGATGATCATCTCGGGAACGGCCTTGCGCACGCCGGAGATCAGCTCGTTGAACTTGGACAGGCGCTTGCTGCCCTTGCCGTCAAGCTCGCGCACATGCAGGTGCAGCACCGTGGCGCCCGCGTTGTAGCAGTCCACGGCTTTCTGGATCTGCGCCTCCATGGTGACGGGGATGTCTTCGGGGAAGTCCGAAGGCAGCCAGCCCGGAGCATAGGGCGCCGCCGTGATGATCAGGGGTTGCTGGTTTTCGGGGAACAGGTGGCCGTCGAGAAAGTTCATGACATGTCTCCAAGTGAATGCGGGCTTCGACGGACAGCCATGGCCGCGGCTTGCCCGCCCTGTGCAATGCCGCCAGGCATTCAAAAGGCATGGGCAACACCGGCCAGCAGGCACCGAATCGTCGAAATTGAAAGCAATTTCACTTTAGGAGAGCTGTCTGCAAAGCGTTTGCCCTAGGACGCTCAAAGCTTGGCAAAGTGCGCCAGAGCACGCGGGCGCTCCGATGCACCCTTGCGCCGAACCGGACCGTCGCAGCTGTGCCGCGACGATGAATGCAGCCTGCCGGCCTGTCGCTGCTCCTATCGCAGCCGGCTGCCTAACCGCGCCATGCGGCCTCGATGGCGGCGATATCGATCTTCCTCATCTCCATCATGGCTTCAAAAGCCCGCCTGGCCGCCGCGCGATCCGGGTCGGCAATGGCCGTGGTCAGCACACGGGGCGTGATCTGCCATGACAGCCCCCAGCGGTCCTTGCACCAGCCGCACTGGCTTTCCTGGCCGCCGTTGCCGACGATGGCGTTCCACAGGCGATCCGTTTCCTCCTGATCGTCCGTCGCGACCTGAAACGAAAACGCCTCGTTGTGCTTGAAGACAGGGCCGCCGTTCAGGCCCAGGCAGGGAATGCCCATGACCGTGAATTCGACCGTCAGAACATCGCCTTGCTTGCCGGAGGGGTAGTCGCCCGGTGCGTGGTGGACCGCGCCCACGGCGCTATCGGGAAAGGTCTGGGCGTAGAACCTGGCGGCTTCCAGTGCCTCGCCTTCATACCAGAGACAAATCGTGTTTTTGCTGACCATCTTGGCTCTCCTGAACAGGAACTGATGAATGTCTGCAAACCCGCAGACCGCAAAACCCTCTCGTCGATGCGCCGGTGCATTGGAGGCTTTCGGCGTCTGTGCATTGAAGCCGCATTTCTCCCGCGCTTCAATCCCCATATCAGGAGCGCAGGGTCATCCCTGCCAAACAGCCTGGCTGTCCGGCTCTCGCCACGGCTGCGGCCCGGACGGTTTCCGATGCGCTCGGGCCGCATGCGGAACCACGCGCACCCTGCCTGGCCCCGGGGCCGCACAACGGAACTCTGAAGCCGCCGCTCGGCACCGGTCGGCTACCCCATCGCTGGCGCACACCAGAGCAATCGAATCTGCTTTAGATCAAGCCAATGCACTTTATTTTTGTCTAGTCATATAATTGACTACACATATATAAGACTGACACTTGAAACCTACGTCATGAAATTCACTCTGAACGGCCAGGAAGTGGACGCGCAAAGCGCCGCTGCCGACACACCTCTTTTGTATGTGCTGCGCAATGACATGCAGCTCAACGGCCCCAAGTTCGGCTGCGGCCTGGGCGAATGCGGTGCCTGCGCCGTGCTGATCGACGGCAAGGTGGCTCGCTCCTGCTCCGTCCCCCTGAAGGCCGTCGACGGCAAGAAAGTCACCACGCTGGAAGGCCTGTCGCCCGACGCCAGCAAGGCCGCCAGCGCGCAGGCCCTGCAGGACCGCGCCGTGCTGGATGTCAGCGCCGCCGAGACAAAGGCGCCAGCCACCGCACGCACCTACACCCTGCATGTGGTGCAGCAAGCCTTTGTCGATGCACAGGCTGCGCAGTGCGGCTATTGCACCAACGGAATGATCATGGCGCTGGTCGCCCTGTTCAACCAGCAGCCCAAGGCCAGCGACGAAGAAATCAGGCATGCCCTGTCCGGCCATCTGTGCCGCTGCGGCACCCATGTGGAAATCATGCAGGCCGCCGCGCGCGCCCGTGAGCTGATTGCCAAGGGCCACAGCCCGGCCCTCCCCGCCGCCGGCGCATCCACAACCGCAAAGGCTGCCTGATCATGAAATTCTTCACCAAAGACAATCACGCTCAACTGACCCGTCGCCAGCTGCTCAAGGCCGGCGGCATGCTGATGGTCGGCTCCGTGGCAGGCGGCCATATGCTGATGGCCCAGACCGCCCCCGAAGCGGCTGCCAAGGGCGCTTTCCCCATTCCCTCGGCCAAGCTGGTGGACAGCTTCATCGCGATTGGCGCCGACGGCTCCGTCACGGCCTACAACGGCCACGTGGACCTGGGCACGGGCGTGCGCACGGCTCTGGGCCAGTTGGTGGCCGACGAGCTGTATGTGGACTTCGCCGCCGTGACCATGGTGCTGGGCCATACCGCCCGCACCCCGGATCTGGGCCCCACCATTGCCAGCAACACCATCCAGGTGTCGTCCCTGCCCATGCGCCATGCCGCAGCGCAGGTGCGCCAGTTGCTGATCAAGCTGGCCAGCGAAAAATCCGGTGTTCCCGCCGAGCGCATCACCACCCGGAAAGGCTTTGTCATCGCCGGCGGCAAGCGCTACGGCTATGGCGAGCTGGTTCAGGGCCAGGATCTGCAGATCGAGGTCGACGACAAGATCGAGCTGCGCAAGTCCGGCTTCAAGTACATCGGCAAATCGGTGCAGCGCGTGGACATCCCCAACAAGGTGCTGGGCGCGCTGACCTATATCCACGACCTGCGCGTGCCCGGCATGCTGCACGGCCGCGTGATCCGTCCTCCCTACACCGGCGCCGATGCCACGGCGCCGCTGGGCTCCAGCCTAGTGTCGGTGGACGAGAAGTCCATCGCCCATCTGCCCGGCATCGTCAAGGTCGTGGTCAAGGGCGACTTCGTGGGCGTGGTGGCCGAGCGTGAAGAGCAGGCCATCGCTGCCATGCGCCAGCTCAAGGTCACCTGGAAGGAATGGAGCGGCCTGCCCGATATGTCGCTGAGCGGCCTGCATCAGACCCTGGTGGACCACGCCAAGACCGACCGCGTGCTGCAGGAAGACGAAGGCGCGCTGCAGGCCATCGAGCAGGTCAAGACTGCACTGACCCGCGACTATGTCTGGCCCTATCACGCTCATGGCTCCATCGGCCCGTCCTGCGCGATTGCCGAAGTGGGTAACGGCCAGATCCAGGTCTGGACCGGCTCGCAAAACCCTCACGACGTGTGCAAGGACATTGCCAAGCTCATGGACGTGAATGCCGACAACATCAACGTCACCCGTCTCGAAGCCTCCGGCTGCTACGGCCGCAACTGCGCGGACGACGTCTGCTCGGATGCGGTGCTGATGTCGGCCGCCGTGGGCAAGCCCGTGCGCGTGCAGCTGATGCGCGAGCAGGAAGCCGGCTGGGAGCCCAAGGGCACGGGCCAGCTGATTCGCGTGCGCGGCGGCCTGGACGAGCAAAACAATGTGGCTGCCTACGAGCTGCGCACCTGCTACCCCTCGAACAACGCCTCGGCGCTGGCATTGATTCTGACGGGCAAGGTGTCCGCCAAGATCGAGGCCCAGCAAATGGGCGACCGCACTGCCATCCCGCAGTACGAATACCCCAAGATGCGCGTGATCTCCCAGGACGCCGTGCCCATCGTGCGCGCCTCGTGGATGCGCGGCGTCTCCGCCCTGCCCAATGTGTTCGCCCATGAGTCCTGGATCGACGAATGCGCCTACCTGGCCAAGGCCGACCCCATCGAGTACCGCCTGCGCTACCTCAAAGACCCTCGTGCCGTGGCGCTGATTGCCGAAGCCAAGAAGCAGTGCAACTGGCAGGAAGGCCCGGCGCGCCGCAATGCGGCACCTGAAGATCAGCGCCTGGTCAAGGGTCGCGGCTTTGCTTATGCCCGCTACTTCCACAGCAAGTTCCCCGGCTACGGTGCGGCCTGGGCGACCTGGGTGGTCGACGTGACCGTGGACCGCGAAACCGGCGAAGTCAAGGTCGACAAGGTCTTTGTCGCCCAGGACACCGGCGCCATGGTCAACCCCGCAGGCGTGCGCCATCAGGTGCACGGCAACGTGGTGCAGTCCACCAGCCGCGTGCTCAAGGAATTCGTCACCTTCGACAAGAGTGGCGTCACCTCCGTGGAATGGGGCGGCTACCCCATCCTGCGCTTTGACGAGCTGCCCGAGATCGACTCGCTGCTGGTCGAGCGCCCCAACGAAGCGCCCATGGGCGCCGGTGAATCGGCGTCCGTGCCCAGCGCCGCCGCCGTGGCCAACGCCATCTTCGACGCCACCGGTGTGCGCCTGCTGGAAGTGCCGTTCACGCCCAGCCGCGTGCTGGCCGCGCTCAAGGCAGCCAAGAGCGGCGCCGTCTCGTCCAAGTGACTCCACCGATAAAGAACATAGATATGCGAACGTTCCAAAAGATTCTGGCGGGCGGTGCGGCCGTAGTGGTCGTGCTGGCTGCCGCCGGCCTGGCGCTCACCCACCAGGGCGAGATTGCGCCCCAGTCAGCCATTCCCGCTGCCGACTTCACGCCCCAGCAGATTGCCAAGGGCAAGCTGCTGGCCGCCATGGGCGACTGCGCCGTCTGCCACACTGCCCCCAACGGCAAGACCAACGCGGGCGGTCTGGCCATGCCCAGCCCCTTTGGCACCATCTACACCAGCAACATCACGCCCGATCTGCAGACCGGCATCGGCGGCTGGAGCTATGAAGCCTTCGAGCGCGCCATGCGCCACGGCGTGGACCGCGAAGGCCAGTACCTCTACCCTGCCTTCCCCTACACGGCCTTCAGCCGCGTGACGGATGAGGACATGAAGGCCTTGTACGCCTTTCTGATGAGCGAGCCTGCCGTGGAGAACGAGGCGCCCAAGACCGCGCTGAACTTCCCCTACAACGTGCGCCGCGGCATTGCGGCCTGGAACTGGCTCTACCTCAAGCCCGGCGTCGTCAAGGACGATGAAAAGCAGGCTCCCGAGTGGAATCGCGGTGCCTACCTGGTCGAAGGCCTGGGTCACTGCAGCGCCTGCCACACACCGCGCAACGGCCTGGCCGCCGAGAAAACGGGTGAGTTCCACCTGAGCGGCGGCAGCGCCGAAGGCTGGGATGCTCCCGCTTTGACGGACAAGACTGCCTCGCCCCTGCCCTGGACCAAGCAGGATCTGGTCGACTATATGAAGACCGGCTTCTCGGCCCGTCACAGTGTGGCAGCAGGCCCCATGGCTCCCGTGGCCCACGGCCTGTCGCAGCAAAGCGATGTCGACCTCGACGCCATTGCCACCTATCTGATGAGCTACCGCAAGGCCGACGCCGCCCCCGGCGATGCCAAGGCACTCATCAAAGAGAAGACCGCCAAGCCCAAGCTGGCACTCGATGCCGAAGGCTATCGCCTGTACCAGGGCGCCTGCATGGCCTGCCACAAGGCAGACCCTTCGGGCAGCAGCTTCGGCGTGCGTCCCCAGCTGGCCCTGAGCACCAGCCTGCACTCCGCATCGCCCGACAACGCCATCATGGCCGTGCTCGAAGGCGTGCAACATCCGGCCCATGCCGACCTGGGCACCATGCCGGCCTTCCGCCATGCGCTCAGCGATGCACAGATCGCCACCCTGCTCAACACCATGCGTGCCCAGTACGGCGTGGACGAGTGGAAGGACCTGCCTGCCAAGGTAGGCCAGCTGCGCAAGCAGACCCAGGCGCATTGACAGCAGGCGCTGCCAAAGCGCTGCACAGCTCTGCACAAGCCGGCCTTCCCTGTCCTTCAGGCCTCGGAAGGCCTTTTTGCGCGTGATCATTTACGGGTAGCGCCGCTACCCGGTGCCCGCCTGATGCTTCAAAATTGCAGCGACCGAGAGAAACAGAGAAAGCAAGCAATGGACAATATCGACGTCTTGGTACTCAAGGCACTGCGTGACTGGCGCTCGGCCGGCCAGCATGCCTTGCTGGCCACCGTGGTGCGCACCTGGGGCTCGTCCCCACGCCCCGTGGGCTCCATGATGGCCTTGCGCGAGGACGGACGTGCCATTGGCTCGGTATCCGGCGGCTGCATCGAAGACGATTTGATCGCCCGCCATACCAAGGCCCTGAACCAGAACCTGGGAATTCCCGACGGTCCGCCGCAGCTGGTGCGCTATGGCGTGAGTGCCGACGAAGCCCACCGCTTCGGCCTGCCCTGCGGCGGCACGCTGGAGCTGCTGCTGGAATTCAATCCCGATGCTGCCAGCCTGCAGCAACTGGTGGCCGAGCTGGAAGCCGGCTCACTGGTGAAACGCAGTATCGACTGCAGCAGCGGCGAAGTCAGCCTGCAGACGGCCGAGCACCCCGACGCGCTGGAGTTTGACGGCCAGCAACTCGTCAACCACCTGGGCCCCGGCTACCGCATGCTGCTGATCGGTGCGGGGGCCCTGGCCGAATACCTGGCCACCATGGCCTTGTTCAACGGCTTCACGGTCACGGTCTGCGACCCGCGCGAGGAATACATGGGCAGTTGGTCGGTGGCCCAGGTCAACACCGTCACCGACATGCCGGACGATGCCGTCACAGCCTTCAAGCCCGATGCGCGCAGCTGCATCGTCGCCCTCACCCACGACCCCAAGCTCGACGATCTGGCCCTGCTCGAAGCCCTGCACAGCCCGGCCTTCTATGTGGGCGCCATCGGCTCGCGCCGCAACAACCACTCCAGGCGCGAGCGCATGATGGAACACTTTGGCGAGACCGAAGCCTCGCTGGCCAGGCTGCGCGGCCCCATCGGTCTCTATATCGGCAGCAAGACTCCGGCAGAGATCGCGGTGAGCGTGATGGCCGAGATTCTGGCCGTGAAAAACGCCGTGCCGCTGCCGCAGGCCATGTCGGTGGAAGTAGCCAAGCACGAGCATGACATCGCCATGAACGAGGCCAGCACGCATTGCGCCATTCCGGAAATCCTCCAGCCGGGCTCGGCGCGCTGATATCCGGCGGTTCAAGCCTGTAGCGCAAAATCCACGGCCGCTGCGGCGTGCAAGGCCGTGGTGTCCATCACCGGCAGTACGCTGTCTGCGGGCTTGATGAGCAAGCCGATTTCCGTGCATCCCAGCACCACGGCCTGCGCCCTGCGGGCCGCCAATGACTCGATGGCACGCTGATAGAGCTTGCGCGACACATCGCTGATCTGCCCCGCGCAAAGCTCCTCATAGATGATGCGATGCACCTGCGTGCGCTCGACCTCGCCTGGCACCAGCACCTTCAGGCCGAACTGCTGCTCCAGCCTCTCGCGCATGAACGGCTGCTCCATGGTGAAGCGCGTACCCAGCAGCCCCAGTACCTGCACACCGGCTGCGCGCGCAGCCGCCCCGACCGGGTCGGCTATGTGCAAAAACGGGATCGACACGGCTGCCGCCACCTGATCCGCCACCTTGTGCATGGTGTTGGTGCAAAGCAGCACACAGTCGGCGCCCCCGGCTT
Source organism: Comamonas sp. F1-6 (assembly GCF_039581415.1). Classification (NCBI taxonomy): domain Bacteria; kingdom Pseudomonadati; phylum Pseudomonadota; class Betaproteobacteria; order Burkholderiales; family Comamonadaceae; genus Comamonas; species Comamonas sp. F1-6. Next base: position 164,856 of record NZ_JBCPWN010000007.1, on the reverse strand, counting down.
GCAGACGCCGGGCGGCATCGGCCAGCAGCGCTGCCGCATCGTCCCAGCGGCCTTCATGCTGGGCCTGCTCGACAGGGCCGAAGTCCACGCTGTACATCAGCAGCCTGGCCGAGCGCAACGCGCCCAGACGCTCCCGGACACCCTGGTTGATCAGGCGGTAGTACTCGGCGCTGGACTCCCAGCTCATGCCGCCGATCAGGCCTATGACGCGTTGCGGCCCGGTGCTTGTTTGCAGGTCTTGATTCATGAGCGCCAGTGTGAGGCCAGCCGGCCGCCATCGTCTATCATGAAAATTCAGCAAGCCATGAAGACCCATCTGATTCAGCCTTCGGCAACCGATACGCCAGCGGTACAGATCCATTTGCTCGGCCGCGCGCCCTACAGCAGCCGCGACCCGGTGCGCATGCATGCACTGGGCATTGCGCTGCAAAGACAGCAAGGCGTTCACGCCATTGCCTCCGACAGACGCGTGGACTTCGACACCTGGCCCGGCACCCTGAGCTATACGCCGCCGGGCGTCGAGGTATTTTCCGAGTCGGCCACCGGCGGCGAATACCTGGTGCTGCACCATGGCGTCCATGAGACTGACGCTCCCAGGCCATCGCAGCGCGTCACACGACACGGTCAGCGCGCAGCCTTTCAGATAGCGCAGCATCTGCGCCTGCTGCTGCTCAGACCCTGTCCGGACGCTCTGGCCATCGAGCAGGCTGCGCTGCGCTTCATGGCCTGCCAGGAGGGCAGCGCCTGCGGGGCCGACGCTCGCCCCGGCGTCGGCTATGCGCGCGTGCTGGACCGCATTGCCGCCGAGTTCGAGCGGCCGCTGAGCATTGCCGATCTGTCCGCCTTGGTGGGCACCAGCCCCTTGCGCTTTCTACGTGAGTTCACACGGCTCACGGGCATGACTCCACATGCCTGGATCACGGAGACCCGGCTGCAGGCGGCCCGCGCCATGATCCAAGGCTCTGATCTGCCCCTCCCGCAAATTGCACTGGACTGCGGCTTCAACCACCAGTCACATATGGGCCATGTGTTTCGCAAACACCTGGGCCTGACGCCAGGCCAGTACCGGCAATATCACGGTCTGAAGCACGCAGGCTGCCCCTGAATCGCCGGCCTCTGGGCCTATGGTTCACATACGGTTTCATTGCCGGACACATAAAGTGCGGCCTGCGGCCCGCACCTCACTTCAAGCAGCATTCAAGCGGCGTACCATTGCCGCCTGAATGACGACCGCCAAGAAAAAGAAAACGCCTGCGCGCAAGCGCGGCAAAGCTTCCAGGACTGCTGGCAACAGCCTCTCCCGCATCAGGCGCTTTGCCCTGTCTGCGGGCGCTGCGGCACTGGCCAGCTTCCAGATCGCCAGTTGCAGCTTCAATCCCAGCGTCTCCGCCGAGAAACTGCTGGGCCAGGCGCTGGCAGCCCTGCATATTCCCGCACTCGATGCGCTCGGCCAGACCCTGCAGGCCTTTCGCAAGAACGGCTGGCCGGATCTGGATGATCTGCGTTCCGGTTCCGGTTCCGGCTCCGGCGCCCACACGCCCAGCGTGGGCGGCAAGGTGGACAAGGCCGATGTCACGGCCACAGCCCTGCCCACGCACTTTGCCCGCTGCCCCCAGTTCTTTCCCGGCGGCAAGGCTCCGGCCCTGCAGCTTCAACCCCGTGAGCGCGAGCTGTGCTTTTCGGGTTTTGCCGTGCTGCACAACGGCAGCACCAAGACCCCGGTGTTCGTGGCCGAGCGCCTGAATCGCCAGATGCTGCAGCAGGCCCAGGGCTTGCAGCGCAGCGACAAGTTCTATGCCGACGCCCGCCTGCCGCGCGCCGAGCGCTCCGAGCTTGACGACTACAAACGCTCCGGGTTCTCACGCGGCCATATGGCCCCTGCTGCCGACATGAGCACGCCCGAGGCCATGGCCCAGAGCTTCAGCCTCGCGAACATGGTGCCGCAGAACCAGGTGCACAACGCGGGTGCCTGGAGCCAGGTGGAACAGGCCACGCGCAAATATGCGCTGCGCGCCCGGGGCGATGTCTTTGTCTTCACCGGCCCTGTCTTCAACAAAAACGCCTCCACCATCGGTGAGAGCAAGGTGGCGGTGCCCGACTACCTCTTCAAGCTGGTCTATGACGCCAGCACCGGCAAGAGCTGGGTGTACTGGCAGGCCAATAGTGCCGACACCCGCATGGGCCCGCCCATCAGCTACGAGGAATTCACGCGCCGCACCGGCATGCCGCTGCTGTCGGCCGTGAGTCTGCCTCATACATAAAAATGAGCTGACTGCGCAAGCCATTCATTGTTTTCAACGGAATTTCATATTGAAATCAATGAATGACGTCGTAAATAGCTACCTTTTTAATAGCAAACCAGACCCACAGAGACTCTGCGGATTCAAGCCTGCCCGCCCTCCAGCTTGAGCATCACATCCGACAACAGCGGGGCCTTCTGGCGGGTGCGCTCATTGGCCATGCCGGTAAAACCACACTTTGAATACATGGACATCCAAGATGCTTCGGTGAGTGCAGAGCCGCACCCCAGGACAGCTGCTGCCCCAGCCTTCAATACCGCAACCATGCGGGCGATATTGAACGTTGGTGCGAGCTTCTTTCTTAGAGGGTGATGACCTTGTCGGCCGCCAGCGTCCAGTCGGCCAGTTCAGGCAGAGTACCGATTTCCACGCCGGCAATCAGTGTCAGCTCGGCCAGGCCTCGCGCCAGCGCGCAGGTGCGACACAACCTGACGCTCACGCCCTCGGCAACCAGATGCTCGACCATGGCCTGCAGACCGCTGCCCGCGCCATCGTGCTGATTGGGCAGGCCGACCACGGTGGCGTCGGACATCAAAAAGACTTTCACCTCAGGCCTGGAATCATGGCCGCGCAAGGCCGTCGCCACGCGCAGCGCCGACAGGCAGCGCTCGCTGCCATAGGGCGCGGCGTGAACGATGATGATAATTTTTTGTGTCATGGCGAAATCTCAAACAATGATGCAAGGCACAGCGCCTAAAACTGGCACAACCCAACAAGGGGACAGCAAGCCAGTGCCGCCGCGCAGCGAGGCTGTCGTCCCCCTCCGCGAAGCAGAGAGGGGGAAGGCGCGCAGCGCCTCAGGGGGAGTTACTTCCTGATCAGGTATCGAATCGTCGGCCCGTCCTGCTGAATCTCCAGCACCTCATAGCCGTGATTCCTGGCATCCAGCGGAATATTGTTGATGGACTGCGGGCAGTCCGAGACCACTTCCAGAATCTGGCCCGGCTGCAGGCTGGGCATGGCTTCCAGCGTGGCCACGGCGGGGTATGGGCAAGGCTCGCCCAGCATGTCGAGGCGGAAATCGGGAACGTATTTGGAGTCACTCATGATGGATTCCTTGAGATTCAGGCAATGCGCGAGGCAGTGACGGCTGTTGCGGCAGCGGCCAGACGGGATTTTTTGGCAAAGAAATGCTTTTCCCACCACAGCACCAGAGCCAGCGAGATACCCAGCATCACATAGGTCAGCAACAGGCCGCCCTGCGGGCCCAGCGCCTTGAGCAGATTGACCTTGTCGTAACTGGTTGCCAGCACGGGCGAGATGTCGTCCCAGACCAGCGCCAGCAAGGTAGAGCCGATCACATTGCCCAGACCCACCCACCAGTAATGCACCTGGCCTTCTACGGCACGGTACATCCAGCCGGTTTCACAACCGCCCGCCAGCACAATGCCGAAGCCGAACAGCAGACCGCCGATGACGGCATTGGGGCCGGCCCAGAAGATCTTGGGGTCCATGCCCAGTTGCACATAGCTGTAGATGCCGATGGTGCCCACGGCCATGCCCGCGATGATGGCCTTGGCCATCTGCGTGCGGCCCGTGATCCACAGATCGCGAAAGGCCGAGGTGAAGCAGACCTGGGCGCGCTCGATGATCAGGCCGAAGGCCAGACCGAACAGAATCGCCATGCCCAGCCTGGGCGCTTCGGCAGCCTTGCAGATGCCCCAGACCACACAGGCCAGGAACAGCGCCACGCCGATGCGAAAGCGCCGCCTGGCCTGGGCCTCGCTTTGCTCCAGGGGCTTGGGTGCCGTCACTTTCTGCAGTTTGACGGGAATCCGGAACATTGGCAGCAGGCTGACCTTGGCACCGGCCAGCGAGCCGATGGCCGTGGCAATGGCGAAGAACCAGGCATGCAGCGAAAACTGCGGAATGCCGGTAAAGAACGCCGCCAGATTGCAGCCCATGGCCAGACGCGCGCCAAAGCCCGCGATGATTCCGCCCACAATGGCCTGAAACACGCGAATGCGGTGATTGGGCAGGCGCAGCTTGATGTTGTTGGCCCAGAGCGCAGCCGAGAAGCAGCCGACAAACATGCCGATGATCATCAGCCCGTCCACGCGTGTGAGCGGCGTGCCTTGCAGCCCGATGACCTTGAAATAGCCCCAATTGGAGAGATCGACACCGAGGAACTGCAGGATATGCCCGCCCCAGCGGGTGAATTCACCGGTCACAGCCCAGAAGGTGCCGGTAATGCCGAAGTAATACGCAGAAAGGACGCCGGCCGCAATCACTGCGGGCACGGGCGACCAGAAACGCACCAGATATTGGTGCTTGAAATCTTGCCAGCTCATTGCCTTGCTTTCTGCCACGCGAAACCGCATGGACGTTTTTCCAGTCGCACCAGCAAAAAAGACGCAAAAACCCTTGGCTTTTGCGTCTTCAACAAGCTGATGGATGGCTACAAAAGTGGCCCTCTCAGGGGCTGGAAATCAGGGTTAACCCTGATTTCAAATCATGGCTGGCGATTATCCATCTGCACTCTGGCACATGCACAAGGCAGCTGTACTTACCTTACCTTGCTGCTGCGCCACCTGCAGGTGCAGCTGGCTCCATGGCCGTGGCTGCGCTAGCGACTGCAGAGCCGTGCTGCCAGCTGACAGGCAGCACGGCGTCCAGCCAGTGCATGCGCCAGGCCAGCAGCGCAACGGCTGCCATCAGTGCCAGCACACACAGGCTGTTGCGCAGGCCGTGACTGTCCGCGTAAGGGTCGGCAATGTTGCGCTTGGCGTTGACCGGTACCTTGGCCGTCTGCGACAGGCTGCGGCCCAGGCCCAGATTGATGTTCATGCGGCCATTGATGGCCCAGCCGCTGGCATCCAGAATCGGTCCCAGGCTGCGCTGACGCAGCTTGAGCCAGGCAATCAGCATGCTGGGACCGGAAATGGCCAGGATAAGGCCCAGTATGGCCACCGGAATCCACGACCCCAGTTCGATGAACTTGCCGAAGATGCCAACGATCACGGCGCTCAGCGAGCCCAGCGCCACGCCGATGGCGGCCACCGTCCCCACATCGGTCTTGCGCGCTGGAGCAGGTGCCTGGGCCAGGTCCTTGGGCGCCGTCACCAGCTTGGTCGCGTTGTCGCTGAGGCTGGTATTGACCACATCGTTCTTGGCTGCGGCATGCTTGGCGACCTGCTCCTCGATCATGCGCAGGAACTTCTTGTAGGGTGAAAAAAAGGCCTGACCTATGCTGGTCGGGTTGTCGATGAGCTTGACGATGGTGGCATCCCAGTCATTGCCCGCACGGTCGTAGAAGACGCCGTTGCGTCCCACGAACAAAAAGTCCACATCGCCTGCCGTGAAGGCCGCGACGATCGTCTTTTTCTGCCCCTCGCGCTTGCATTCGCAATAGGCCAGATAGGTTTTGGCCATGGCGGCCAGCGTGGAGTGGGCTGCCGCATCGGCAACCTCCACGGTCAGATCGCAGCTGCGACCGTCCAGGAACAAGGTACCGGCCTGGAAGGCCGCACCTTCGCGGCGATAGAAGCGGGAGAAGGAGACAAAGTTGTTGAGCAGCTCCAGCAGATCGCGTTGCAGACGGATCAGCTTTTCCAGAGCCATGGCCTGGACGGCATGCTCTTTTTCGGCATCGTCATGGTCCAGCAACTGCATCACTGCGTCTTTCAACCCGCTGGACAGCAGTTGCTGAATTTCGGCCTCGCTCACTGCGCCCAGCGGCGTGGCCGGGCACTCCGACAACCATTGCTGGCAATGGGCCAGCATGGTCTTGAGCTGATCCCACTGCACCTCGGTCAGCGCCGTCAACGCTTCGCCGAACACGGGTTGCACGGCCTGCTCGCGCAAGGTCTGCAAGGCAGCAGCCCAGGCGGGATTGACGCCATTCACCAGCGGCAGGCTGCGCTCGCCGGTCACTGCGGCCAGCGGCAGCGCGGCCAGAGACTCCGATGCATTGCTGAGCACCTGCGCGCCCAAAGCGGCATAGCCTTCTTCCGTTGGGTTGAGCGGCGCACGTGCATTGGCATCGAACTCCACCAGGCGCGTGCGGGCAAAAAAGTCATCGACTTTGGCCTGCACTGCGTTCACGGCCTCCGCAGCCGCCAGCGCGAGTGCGCGCGGCTGCAGATTGCAACCCAGCTCTGCCGCCTGGGCAAACCAGGTCTGCAGGGCTTGCACGTCTTCCCAGAAGGCCTCGGCCTTGCTGCGATCGATGCCTGGAACGCCATCGCTGCCGTCCACCGCGCCGTAAAGCTCCTGAATGCGCGCAATCAGACCGGCCAGGGCCTCGTCGCCTTCGGCCGTGGCTGCACTGACGACGCCGTCGCCATTGAAACGCAGGGCCTGCAGCGAAGCCATGCGCTCCTGCACCTGGGCCAGCGTGATGGACTGGGCATCGGGCAGGCCCGCGAGTTCCAGCACGCGTCTGGCCTCTGCCAGCAACAGCGCGCCTTCCTCCGTCGCATCGTTGATGCTGTTCAGTTGCAGCACATCGCCGCCCTCTGCCAGAACCTGCGGATCACGCACTCTTGCCACGGCCCATTCACAGGCGGCCACCAGCTCCGGGGGGCGAATACGCCCGTCCTTGCTTTCGTCAATCAAATCCAGCGTTGCGCTGTCGAACTCGATACCTCGCGTGGGACAGGCCAGAGCCACCCACAGTTTCTGATCCAGCTCACCAATATGGGCAATGTCCTGTCCCGTGCGAATCACCACCTGGTCCACCTCGCCGGCGCGGAAAAACTGCCACTCGTACTGCTTCTGCATGAAACTACCAACTCCCAGGCAAGGGTTGCCCTTGTCAAAGCACATTGCAACCAATGGCTGCCTGCACTATCTGCTATCAAAAGCGAGAAGTTTAAAAGTCATTTGCACTGTCTGAATGGTGACATTTGTGAACTCTTGCGCTTCTTTGGGCTGGTTTGCACTCCCGCCCACTGCCTTATTGCGCCATCTTGAGTGTCTGCTGGTCTTTTTTAATAAAGTACTTTTTTAGATACTTTATTTGCTACACTGCCCCGCAAAACCGTGCTTATGACTGCTGCGTCCACCGCCTCCCAATCCCGCGACAAGCTGCACCTGCAGCTGGCCCGACTGTTTCGCAACAAGATAGCGACGGGCGAGTGGACGGTCGGACAAAGCATCCCCACCGTCGAGGAGCTCGAGGCCCTGCACAGTGTCTCGCGCACCACGGTGCGCATGGCCGTACATGCGCTGGTCGATGAAGGCCTGCTGCAGACCCGCAAGCGCGGCGGCACCAAGGTCGTTGGCCAGCCCTACAAGCCCCCATCCTTTTTGCTGCCAACGACCTGGCAGGAGCTGGTGGCCTTTGGTGAGCAGATTCAGCAGACCACGCTGCAGCAAGCGAATGACTGCGTGCCGCCCATTCCGGCCGGCTTCCCTTCCCCTGGCGAACTGGCCACTGCCTATACCTATTTTTTGCGCGTACACAAGCACGGCGATGCACGCTTTTGCCTGTCCGAGCTGTACCTGGAACAAAACCTCTACCCCAGGCTGCAGGAACAGCTGGAGCGCACCACGCTGGCTCAGGCGCTGGGAAATGATACAGCGCAGATCGCCACGGCCCGCCAGTACCTGAGCGTAGCCCCGGCCGACGAGCTGATTGCCGAGCATCTGGGCGTGCCGCTGGGCACGCCGTTGATGCAGGCGCTGCGCTGGGCCTGCAATCCACAGGGCTTGATCGTCTACTGGGCCAAGGTACGCTTCATCAGCGAATACGTGCATATCGAAATGGACCTGCTCAAATGACCACCGTCCTGCCCCAAGTCCAGCAGCTCTCCAGGCCCCATAGCGGCCGTGTGGCCTGGATCACTGGCTCCACCAGCGGCATCGGCTGGGCCATTGCCAGGCAACTGGCCGGCGAAGGCGCCGCCATTGCCCTGCATGGCAGCGCCCAGGCGTCTGCCAGCACTGATGAACAGCTGGCCGAGCTGCACGCACTGGGTGTCGCCGCCCGCTATTACTCACTGGATCTGAGCGACGGCCTGGCCATTGCCCCGCTGGCCCGGCGCATCGCCGCCGAGCTGGGCGCTGTGGACATTCTGGTCAACAACGCGGGCATGCAGCATGTGGAATCCGTGCTCAGCTTTCCGCCAGACCGATGGAACACCATGCTGGCCGTCAACCTGAGCGCACCGTTTCACACCATACAGGCCTGCACGCCGGCCATGCTGGAGCGCGGCTGGGGGCGCATCATCAATATGGCATCCGTCAGCGGCCTGGTCGGCGTGGCCCACAAGCCCGCCTATGTGGCCAGCAAGCACGGCCTGCTGGGCCTGACCAAATCCGTGGCGCTGGAGCTGGCCACCACGCCCGTGACCTGCAACGCCATCTGCCCCGGCTGGGTTCTCACGCCACTGGTGCAGGCCCAGATCGATGCCCTGGCGCAGCGCGAGCAGCTGGACGAGGCGGAAGCCCGCGCCAGGCTGCTGGGCGCCAAGCAGCCCTCGCAGGCTTTTGTGACGGTGGAGCAGGTCGCGGCACTGGTCGGCTTTCTGGCCAGCGACAACGCCGCCCAGGTGCGTGGCGCACAGTGGAACATGGATGGGGGCTTTACCGCTGCATGAAGGATCCACAAGCCAGCACAAGCCAGATCCCATAGATCAGTCATAGATCGATGGCTGACAGCGCACAGCAGATCAGCGCTGCAGCCTGTTTTTATTCAAATCGTTTAAGGAGACGAACATGGCATTGAACGAAACCCACGACGCCGGCCTGCAAAGCTGGGTCACCAGCGCCAACACAGGCAGCAGCGACTTCCCCATCCAGAACTTGCCGTTTGCAGTCTTTCGCCGCAAGAACAGCAGCGAGGCTTTTCGCGGCGGCGTGGCGATTGGCGACCAGGTGCTGGACATGGCGGCTGTTCGCGATGCCAAGGCACTGGGCGGCGATGTGCAGGCCCAGGTCGACGCAGCGGCGCAAGCTCAGCTCAACAGCTTGATGGCCATGGGCCCGGCGTCTTGGTCGGGCCTGCGTCTGGCCCTGTCGCGCGCCCTGCGTGCCGGCGCTGCCCAGGAAGCCGCCCTCAAGGCCTGCCTCGTGCCCCAGGCCGATGTGGAATACAGCGTACCCGCACAGGTGGGCGACTACACGGACTTCTACACCTCCGTGCATCACGCCACCAACGTGGGCAAGCTGTTCCGCCCCACCAACCCGCTGATGGAAAACTACAAGTGGGTGCCCATCGGCTACCACGGTCGTGCCTCCAGCATCCGCATCTCTGGCGTGGACTTCAAGCGCCCCAACGGCCAGCTCAAGGCTCCCGATGCCGACCCCGTGCTCAAGCCCTGCAACCGCCTCGACTATGAGCTGGAGATGGGCATCTATGCCGGCTCGGCCAATGCCTGGGGCGAGGCCATCGGCATCGAGGACGCCGAAAACCATATCTTCGGCCTGTGCCTGCTCAACGACTGGTCGGCACGCGACGTTCAGGCCTGGGAATACCAGCCACTGGGCCCTTTCCTGTCCAAGAACTTCGCCACCAGCATCTCGCCCTGGATTGTGACGCTGGAAGCACTGGAGCCCTATCGCACAGCCTTTGTCCGCCCGTCCGAGGACCCACAGCCCCTGCCCTACCTCAGCTCCGAAGCCAACTCGCAGCGCGGTGCGCTCGACGTTCAGCTCACGGTTGCCATCCAGACCGAGAAGATGCGCGCCGAAGGCAAGGCCGCCGAGCAGATCACCCGGACCAGCTACCGCCACGCCTACTGGACCATGGCCCAGCTGATTGCCCACCACACCGTCAACGGCTGCGATCTGCAACCCGGCGACCTGCTGGGCACCGGCACGCTGTCCGGCCCCACCATGGCCGAAGCCGGCGCCCTGCTGGAAATCACCGAAGGCGGCAAAAAGCCCCTGAGCCTGAGCAACGGCGAAACCCGCACCTTCCTGCTCGACGGAGACGCCGTGATCTTTGCCGGCTGGTGCGAAAAGCCCGGTGCCGCGCGCATCGGCTTTGGCGAATGCCGTGCCACCGTTCTGCCCGCGCACCAGGCCTGAGTCTGCCTCGGCCATCCCGCAAAAAACCGGCCTGGCGCCGGTTTTTTGTTGGGAATCTGCCTTCGGCCTGCTCGTAACGCCATGACACAATTGCAGCCATGCCTTCCGCTTCGGACACCCCCACCCCTGCGCTCGCCCCTGCTGGCCGAAACCAGCGCCAGGAGCCCGTGCTGAACCAGCCTGCGCGCTCGGATGCCAGCCCCCTGCCTGCCTCCATTGCAGGAGCCTTTACAGCCGCGGCCTATTCCATGCAGCACAGTCTGCAACACGAGGCCGAGCAGAGCACTGCGCCCGAAGAGGAGGACAGCGGCCTGCTGCCCCAGCTCTATGCCAGCCGCCTGAGCCCACGCTCACGCGACTTTTACCTGGCCCAGTTCAAGCGCTTCGATGCCCTGGACCGCAGCCTGCCCAGCTGGAATATGGCGGCAGCCTTCCTGACCCTGGCCTGGTGCAGCCTGCACGGTCTATGGCACGAGGCGGGCAAATACCTCGCCGCCGTCACGGCAACCGCGCTGATCTGGTGGTTTGGCCTGCGCCCGGCTCTGCCCGAGGCCATGGCTCTGGGCCTGGGCATTGCACTTTGGCTGGTGGCTGTGGCCGTGCCCGGCCTGCTGGGCAATGGCTGGTACTGGCGCAAAATCAGGGCCCAGACGCTACAGGCGATCACTGACGCGCCCAATATGGCCGTCGCCCATGCCGCCTTGCAGGCGCAGGTCGGCTCTCCCCGCAACAGAACCGCAGCCATGCTGGTGCTGGCCCTGCCTGTGGCAGCGGCCGCAGGCGCGGGCCTGGCCTTGCTGCCCGCCGATGGCCCGGCACCGACCAAGAGCGCAGCGCCTGCAGCCACCGCCGTGGCCAATCGTCCAGCTGCCAGCCCGGACCTGGCAAAGCCCGCCCCCGAGGAGCCAGACAACCGCCCGGCAGAGCCTGCGCCTACGACCGCCACCGAGACAGACACACGCGCAGAGCAAGCTGCGCCTGACGCAGCTGCCTCAGTGCCAAGCAAAGCGGCGGTCAAGGCCGAGCTGAGCGAAAAGCCGACAGCCAGGCCGGCGACAGATACAAAGGAACAAGCTGCCCCCTCGACACCCCATGCCGGCTCGGACCTGGTTCCTGGCAAGTTCTATCTGAATCTGGGCGTCTATTCCGAGGCCGGCAATGCCGACAAGGTGCTGGCGCAGTTGCAAAAGTCCAGACTGCCCGCGCTGACGCAGAAGATGGCCAGCAACAAGGGGGAAGTCACCCGAGTACGCAGCGGCCCCTTCGAGAGCCGAAAGCGCGCTGAAAAGGCTGCACGCAAGCTGCAGGCCGCGAATATCGATGCCGGCATCTTTCAAAGTGCAGAAGGAGCCCACAAGCCATAGACTCCGGCGCTGAAGATTCACAGTCAAAATGCCACCATTCCCTTGATGGAATTGCGCATGAAGCTATCAAATTTTCGCATTGCTTTGTTGCACCCGCTTGCACATCAAGGCTTGGTCTGGCATGCGCGAGCACCTGGGGGCGCTATGGTGTGGGGCATGAAGCATCGAACACCCACTCTGCATATTTCCACCCGCCCTTTGCTCGGCATGGCTGCTGCCAGCATGGCTTTGCTGATGGCAGGCTGCGCCAGCAACGGCATGGTCGCAGGCGGCAAGACCGCCCCGCCCGCGCGTCAGCTGCAGGTATGCCACGCGGAGCCGGTACAGATCTACATCGGCCACAACACCGTGGCATCGACGCTGGAAACCATCCGCCAGAAATCCGGCTCGTACTTGCTGCGCGTGCTGCGCGAGGGTCAGCCTGCCACCATGGAATACAACCAGGAGCGCCTGAACGTCATCACCAATGACGCAGGCAAGATCACGGCGCTGCGCTGCGGCTGAGCACCCGCCAGGACTTACAGAAACATTTCCTGCAGGTCGCTCAGAAAGTCAAAGCCGCGTTCCGTGGGCACCACGCGGCCCAGATCGCGGCTGATCAGGCCCTTGGCCTGTGCCTGATCGAGCCCCTTGGCAATGGCCGACATGGGCAGGCCCGTGCGCTCCATGAACTCCTGCAAGGCAAAGCCGCCGCGCAGGCGCAGCGCGTTGAGCATGTATTCGAACGGCAGATCGGCACGCTTGACCTCGTTGTCCTGTGCCAGCGGCGTGCCGGCCAGTGCCATGTCCATATAGCGGGCCGGATCGCGGAAACGCACCTGACGCACGATGCGGTGGGCAAAGCTCAGCTTGCTGTGCGCACCGGCGCCAATGCCAAGATAGTCGCCAAACTGCCAGTAGTTGCTGTTGTGAAAGCATTGATGGCCGTCCTTGGCATAGGCCGAGACCTCATAGCGCTGCATGCCCGCGGCCCTGGTGCTGGCCGTGATCAGGTCCAGCATCTCATAGGCCGTATCGTCCTCGGGCACCAGGGGCGGGTATTTGGCGAAATAGGTGTTGGGCTCGATGGTCAGGTGATAGATCGACAGATGCGGCGGTGCAAACGACAGTGCCGTGTCCACATCGCGCTGCAGATCGAGCAGGCTCTGGCCGGGCAGCGCATACATGAGATCGATATTGAAGGTCTCGAAATTGTCAGCCGCCTCGCGCACCGCAGCCTGGGCCTGCGCCGCATCATGCACACGGCCCACAGCCTGCAGATAGCGGTCGTCAAAGCTCTGCACCCCGATTGACAGGCGGTTCACGCCGGCCGCCCGGAAAGCTTTGAAGCGGTCCTTCTCGAAGGTGCCGGGGTTGGCTTCCATGGTGATCTCGCAATCGGGCTCCATGCGCAGACGCGCACGCAGACCGGCAATCAGCTTGTCTATGGACTCGGGCGAGAACAGGCTGGGCGTTCCGCCGCCCATAAAGACGCTGTGCACCGTGCGCCCCCAGATCAGCGGCAGCGCAGACTCCAGATCGGCCATCAAAGCATCGATGTAGCGGTCCTCGGGCAGCGCATCTCCCTTGGCCCAGGCATGGGAGTTGAAGTCGCAATACGGGCATTTCTTGAGGCACCAGGGCAGGTGCACATACAGCGACAGCGGCGGCAGGCTGCCCAGCTGAAGCGTACCGGGCCGCATGTAGTGCTGAATATCGCGCTGCACCGCCGCTTCGGCGGTCTCTGTTTGATGCTGAATGGGAATCATGGGAAATATGCTTTTCTAGCGCAAACAAAACCGACGCCGCTAAAACTAGCACACCCCAACCATGGGACAGCAAGCAAGGGCCTAGGCGGCCCCGCCGCCCCGCAGCGAGGCCGTCGTCCCCATCCCGCGAAGCGAGAAAGGGGGAAGGCGCGGGGCCGCCTAGGCAAAGCGCCTCAGGGGAACCGCTGGTTATAACCAGCGCTCTTTCACCATCTCGATCATGGTGCGCGAAGAACGACCGCGATGGCTGTGCGCATGCTTGAGCTCGGGCTCCATCTCGGCAAAGGTCAGGCCCAGCTCGGGAATAAGCAGTACCGGGTCAAAGCCGAAGCCATTGCTGCCACGGCGCTCGGTCGTGAGCAGAGCCTGCACGCGTCCTACGGCAATCAGCGGCTCGGGGTCCTTGGGCGAGCGCACGCCCACCAGGGTACTGACCATAGCGGCACGGCGGTTGGTCACACCCTGCATCTGCTCGAGCAGCGCACGCACATTGTTGTCGTCGCTTTTCTCGTAGCCGAACTGGGTGCAATAGTAGGCCGTGTCCACACCGGGCAGACCGCCAAAATGATCCACACACATGCCGGCATCATCGGCAATGGCGGGCAAGCCGGTCTTCTCGGCCGCAAAGCGCGCCTTGGACAGCGCATTCTCTACAAAGGTGCCATAGGGCTCGGGAGCTTCTCCCTCGAACAGATCGCCCTGACGAATCAGCTCCACGCCCAGCGGGGCAAACATGGCTTGCAACTCGGCGAGCTTTCCGCGGTTGTTGGATGCCAGCACAATTTTCATAATAAAAATCCATGGAAGCGCTTATGGCGCTTACGCAATCAGCTATTGATTCAGTAGTTTCAAGCCAGCGCCTATTGCAGCGTGCAACCGTGTTCAGGTCTTGGCTTTCTGGCGCTGTGCCGAACGGCGTATGGCCTCGTTGATCTCGGCAATCGATCGCTCGATGGCCTCGTCGTCGAGCTCATCCTCGCAGTCTTCGATCGGCCCCACCTGTATCGTGGACTCGAAGCCCTGATCCTCGATCTCCTGCGTGGAGATGGAAGACGGCTCGAAATTATTCGGTGTTTCCCATACCAGTGCCAGCACGGTGACATTGTCACTGCCGTCCCCGGCTCGCTTGAGCGCCGTATCGACCAGCATGGGCACAAAGTGGGCCACGGCCTTGCCGTTCATGATCTGGAGAATTTCCGGCGTCGGCACCGCCCCCCAGAGGCCATCGGAGCACAGCATCAGCTGATCGCCCTCCTCAAGCCGCCTTGTCTCGCTCACATCGAAGATGGGCTTGGAAGGCGAGCCCAGGCAGGTGAACAGCACATTGCGGTTGGCAGGCGCCAACGCACCGGAGACCTTGCGCATCTCGCTGTACGAATGATCACGTGTTCGCTCCACGAGCTGCCCGTCGCGCACCCAGTACAGACGCGAGTCGCCGCAGTGTATCCAGGTCACCTTGCCGTCCTGCAGCACGGCCGCAACCAGCGTGGTGCGCGGCGTGTCCATCATGCCTTTGGTGCTGGCATAACGCAGTATCTGGCGATGGGCCTGCAGCAGCGCCTCTTCCAGAAACAGGGCAGGCTCTTCCAGCATGGGCTTGGCCTTTTGCTGAAAAAGCGTGGAAACCACCTGCAATGCTATCTGTGCGGCCACTTCGCCGTCCGGATGCCCGCCCATGCCGTCCGCCAGCACGAACAACGCCGCCTCTCGCGTGTAGCAGTAGCCCATGCGGTCTTCGTTGAGGGCACGGCCTCCGCGGCGGCTGAGCTGGAAGACGGAAAATTTCATGGTTTGCGATTGCTGTCGGTCACCGCTCCACGTTCGGAGCCGCCGAGTTTCTGAAGATTCTTCCTGGCGTCATGTACCATGTTGTCAAACTGCATGCGCATGCGTTCCTGCATGCTGAGCTTGGTATAGCGACGCTCGCCTTCGCGGCTCAGCTCCTTTTGCAAGGCAAACACCGACTGCGGGCGCGAGAGCGGATCCATGGCCATGCACCACTCCACCACCTCGATCAGATTGTCCGAATACACGCCGCGCAGCTTGTTCAAGGCAAGGGCCAGCCGGTCCTTGTCCTGACGCTGCGGAGCTTCATTGGGCGGTATGCCCTGCATGCAGGCATAGATGCAGGCGCCAATGGCATAAATATCGGTCCAGGGACCCAGTTGGGAATCGCGCCGGTACATCTCGGGAGCAGCAAAGCCCGGCGTGTACATGGGACGAATGAAGTTGCCTTCCTTGGACAGCACTTCGCGCGCCGCGCCGAAATCGATCAGCACGGCCTTGTCGTCATTGGTGATGAAGATATTGGCGGGCTTGATGTCCAGATGCAGCATCTTGTGCTGATGCACGATGCGCAGACCGCGCAGCACCTCGTCAAACAGAGAGCGGATGGTCGACTCCCTGAACACCTTGTCGGCCTTGAGCTCGCGCGCCGTGACGATGAACTCCTGCAGGGTCGCCCCTTCCAGGTAGTTCATCACCATGTAGACGGTTTCGTTTTCGCGAAAGAAATTCAGCACGCTCACCACGGAGGCGTGGGAAATCTGCGCCAGCGAGCGCCCTTCCTCGAAAAAGCTCTTGAGCCCGAGGCGATAGAGGGACAACTTTTCTGGCGCCACCATGGGCTGAAGTTCGGCAGGCGCCCGAGTGGCAAGCGAAGCCGGCAGGTACTCCTTGATCGCTACCTGCTGGCCATCGGCGTCCAGAGCCAGGTAGACAATCCCGAACCCCCCCGAGGAAATCCTGCGCACCACCCGGTATCCACCTATTGTGCTGCCCGACGGTAGGGGCGCTGGCTTGGTTTTTGTAGACATTTTTTACCGGTAAACCTCAAGGATGATACGAAACCCGGATAATCGGGAAATTGCAAGCATCCATCAAAAGTCCAATGCCAGTTTACAGCATGACCGGATACGCCAGTGCCCAGCACAGCGCATCCGTTGAGGGTGGTCAAGAGTCCCAGTCCAACAGCCGTCTGGGCCTTGAGATCCGCGCGGTCAATAGCCGCTTTCTGGATTTGTCCTTCCGCCTTCCCGACGAACTGCGCGCCCTTGAACCGGCCCTGCGCACCTTGCTCACCGCGCGCCTCAAGCGCGGCAAGGTGGAAGTACGAGCCGCCATCGACGTCTCCAGCAACCAATCCCTGCCCATTCCCTCAGCCACCCAGCTGCAACGCCTGGTGACCCTGCAGGACTCGGTTCAGGCCTGGCTGCCCAAGGCACGCGACCTGTCCGTGGCCGATGTGCTGCGCCTGTGCAGCGGCACCGCCACCGCCACCACGGACTGGAGCGAGATCGCTCCGGCCCTGGCCGAACAGGCCATCACCGAGCTGCTCGCGGCTCGCGCCCGCGAGGGCGAGCGCCTGGCCGACATGCTGCTCGACCGCATCAAGCAACTGCGCGAGCTGGCCAAGACGGCCGCGCCGCTGGTGCCGCAGTTGGTGGAGCAGCAGCGCCAGAAATTCCTGGAGCGCTGGAAGGAGGCCATGGCCCTGGGCGAAGGCTCGGTTGCCCCCGAGGCCGCCCAGGACCGCGCCCTGGCCGAAGCCACGGCCTTTGCCATCCGCATCGACGTGGCCGAGGAAGTCACGCGCCTGGGCTCTCACCTCGACGAAATCGAGCGTCTGCTCAAAAAGGGTGGCGACATCGGCAAGCGTCTGGACTTCCTGATCCAGGAATTGCACCGTGAAGCCAACACCCTCGGCTCCAAATCAGCCACGCTGGAGCTGACCCGCATCAGCGTCGACATGAAGGTGCTGATCGAGCAAATGCGCGAACAAGTGCAGAACATCGAGTAAGCAAGCCCTGGGCGTACCTACCCCGTACGCTCGATTCATGCCCAAAGTCATGCCCAAAGTCATGGACCATCCCGGAAATCTATTTGTCGTGTCGGCACCCAGCGGTGCCGGCAAATCCTCTCTGGTACGCGCCCTGCGTGAATTCGACGCACGCGTCTACCCCTCCGTCTCTCACACCACGCGCGCGCCGCGCGGCCAGGAAAAACATGGCCGTGAGTATTACTTCGTCTCGGACGCCGAATTCGACGCAATGGTCGCCAACAACGGCTTTGTGGAATGGGCCAATGTGCACAGCCGCCGCTACGGCACGGCCAAGAGGTCTCTGGAAGAGCGCATCCAGAGCGGCACCGATGTGCTCCTCGAAATCGACTACCAGGGCGCATTGCAGGTCAAACGGGCATTTCCCAATGCCGTGCTGATCTTCATTCTGCCGCCCAGCTGGGACGAGTTGCGGGCCCGCCTGGAAAACCGTGGCGAGGACGCTCCCGAAGTCATCGAGCTGCGCCTGAAGAACGCCGAAGAGGAAATGGCGCAGGTCGCAAAATTCGACTTCGTTATAATCAACGAACTGTTTGAGAGTGCGCTCTTTGATCTCAAGGCGATCATTCACGCGCAACGCCTCAAATATGCGGCCCAGCGGCGCCTTCGCGCCGACACCTTCGAGTCGCTCAATATCCCTGAATCCAACTGACCGTTCCCGGAGTTCCTGATGGCACGCATTACTGTTGAAGATAGCCTGGAGCAGATCCCCAACCGCTTCCAGCTCGTTTTGGCCGCGACTTATCGCGCCCGCATGCTCAATCAAGGCCATACCCCCAAGATTGAAACCAAGAACAAGGCCAGCGTCACTGCCCTGCGTGAGATCGCAGACGGCAAGGTAGGCCTGGAAATGCTGAAGAAGGTGCCGGGTTGAGCTGTTGCATCGCAGCACCAAAATAGACAATTAAGCACCGCTCGTCGGTGCTTTTTTGTGCCTATCAGCTTGCACTCCATACTTGCAGGCTACATTTAAGGAATATGACAGCGGCCCAGAACTCGACGATTGCTCCTTCCTCTACGGCACCGGCCAAGCCTCAGCGCATGCCCGCTGAACAGGCTGCACGTGTGTCGGCTGCTGCTTTTGAGGGCTTGATGGAGCATCTGGGCTATCTGGATGCCGACAGCGCCGAGCGCGTGCGCCAGGCGTATATCTACGCAGATCAAGCACATACCGATCAGTGGCGCAGCAGTGGAGACCCCTATATCACCCACCCCATCGCGGTCACGGGAATCTGCGCCAACTGGAAGCTCGATGCCCCTGCCCTGATGGCGGCCCTGCTGCATGACTCCATGGAGGATTGCGGCATCACCAAGCTGGACCTGAAGGAACGCTTTGGCGAGGATGTGGCCGAACTGGTGGACGGGCTGACCAAACTGGACAAGCTGCAGTTCAACACTCGCGAGGAAAACCAGGCCGAGTCCTTTCGCAAGATGCTGCTGGCCATGGCGCGCGATGTGCGCGTCATCCTGATCAAGCTGGCCGACCGCACCCACAATATGCGCACCATGAGCGACATGCCGCGCAGCAAGTGGGGCCGTATCTCGTCCGAAACGCTGGAGATCTACGCCCCCATCGCTCACCGCCTGGGTCTGAACCAGACCTATCGCGAACTGCAGGACCTGTCGTTCAAGCATCTGCACCCCTGGCGCTATGCCACGCTGGAAAAAGCCATCGGTCGCTCGCGTACACGCCGCCGGGACCTGGTCCATCGTGTGCAGGATGAAGTCAGCACCGCTTTTGCCACGCACAGCCTGTCGGTACGCCTGCTGGGCCGCGAGAGCACGCTGTATTCGCTGTACCAGCGCATGCAGAAGAACCAGCTGAGCTTTGCCAAGGTCACCGACATCTACGGCTTTCGCATCATCGTCCCCAAGACGCTGGACTGCTACACCGCCCTGGGCGTGCTGCACCAGAAGTACAAGCCCATGCCGGGCCGCTTCAAGGACTACATCGCCATTGCCAAGAGCAACGGCTACCAGTCGCTGCACACCACGCTGGTCGGTCCCTCCAGCGTCAGCATCGAATTCCAGATTCGAACGGAAGAGATGAACATCGTGGCCGAGGCCGGCGTCGCGGCCCACTGGCTGTACAAGGCGCAGCAAGGTCATGACTCCGAGCATCTGTCCACCCAGTGGCTGCAGTCCCTGCTCGACATCCAGAACGAGACCCGCGACGCGGCGGAGTTCTGGGATCACGTCAAGGTCGATCTCTTCCCCGATGCCGTGTACGTGTTCACGCCCAAGAGCGAGATCATGGCCATGCCGCGCGGTGCCACGGTGGTGGACTTTGCCTACGCCATCCACAGCAAGATCGGGCATCGCACCACGGCGGCCAAGATCAATGACGAGGAAGTGCCGCTGCGCACCGAACTCAAGAGCGGCGATGTGGTGCAGATCATCACCTCCGAAACCTCCACGCCCAACCCGGCCTGGCTGAGTTTTGTGAAAACCGGACGCGCGCGCTCCAAGATCCGCTCCTACCTCAAGAATGCGGCCCAGACCGAAGCCGGTCAGCTCGGAGAAACGCTGCTGGCCCAGGCTCTGCGTGCCGAAGGCATTGACAGCGTACCGTCACAGGACGATGCCAACAAGAACATCTGGGACGAGATTTTGCGCATCACGGGCAACCGCACGCCCGCAGACCTCATGGTCGATATCGGCATGGGCCGCCGCATTGCCTCGCTGGTGGCGGCGCGTATGACCGCCTTCATGACCAAGCAGGGGGTGCGCCCGGATGCCCTGCTCATCACGCAGGAGCGCTTCAATACGCACAACCGCCCCTTCCAGGGTGCGGTCACGCTCAACGGCGACGAGAGCAGTTCGGTCTATTACTCGCACTGCTGCCGCCCCGTGCCGGGAGACCCGATTCTGGGCTACCTGGGCGGTCAGGGCCTGGTCGTGCACCACGCCCATTGCAACAATGCCATCAAGCTGCGCGAAAAGGATGCCGACCGTTTCATCACCGTGGACTGGTCCGACGACATCACGCGCCTGTTCGAGGCGGGAATCGTGGTTACGGTGCAAAACAACAAGGGCGTGCTGGCCCGTGTGGCGGCAGAGCTATCGAACGCCGAAGCCGATATCGTGCGCGTCGAGATGACCGACGAAGCAGCGATCGGCACCACGGATCTGCGCTTCGTCATCTCCGTGCAGAACAGCGTGCAGCTGGAGAATGCGCTGCGCAATCTGCGCCGCCTGCACTCGGTCATTCGCGCCAGCCGCGTCATGGCCTGACCTCTTCCATGCTCCACAAGGCCGCCTCGGGCGGCCTTTTTCATGGGCGAAAGATTTTGTTGCATTCTGCGGGCGCTATCCCGCCATGCAACAGCCCCCAGGCCACGGCAGCAAGCGACAATGGCATTCATGCTCCAAACCGCACCTTCGCTTCTGAATGTCCGTCAGCCGTTGCTGATCACCGCCATCGCAGCAGCCCTGCTCGCAGGCTGCGCCACCCGGTCCGAGCCTCCTGCAGCGGCGGTGTCCGAACCGGCACAGCCTGCCAAAACAGAGCAAGGCACTGACGAAGCAGCGATGGAAAGTCCCATACAGGCCAGCAACTTCGCACACTGGAAGCAGGAATTCGCCCCACGCGCACGCGCGGCAGGCATTTCGGAGCGCACACTGCGCAGCGCATTGGCCGGTGCCAGACTCCAGCCCAGCATCGTCAGGCTCGACCGCTCCCAGCCCGAGTTCACGCGCACGCCCTGGCAATACCTGGATAGCGCGGTCTCCGCACAGCGCATCAGGACCGGCAAGCTCAAGATGCAGGAACACGGCGCCAGCCTGCAGGCGGCCAGCCAGCGCTATGGCGTGCCGGCGCCGGTGATTGCCGCCATCTGGGGCATGGAAAGCAATTACGGCAGCAACTTCGGCAGCTTCTCGGCCGTGGATGCGCTGGCCACTCTCGCCTTCGACGGCCGCCGCGCCGAATGGGCGCAGAAGGAGCTCATTGCCGCGCTGCGCATCATCGACAACGGCGACATCGACGCCGCCCATATGATCAGCTCCTGGGCCGGTGCCATGGGCAACACCCAGTTTCTGCCCTCGGTCTTCCTGCAATATGCAGTCGATGCCGATGGAGACGGCCGCCGCGACATCTGGGGTTCCATGTCCGATGTGGCCGCCTCCACGGCCAACTATCTTGCAAGCTCGGGCTGGAACCCTGGCGAGCCCTGGGGCGTTGAAGTGCGCCTGCCAGCCAATTTCGATTACGCGCGCACCGAGCTTTCCACGCGCCAGAACAGCAATGCCTGGGCTGCAGAAGGCGTGCAAAGCATGAACGCTCAGGCCTTGCCTGCGATAGCCGGAGCCAGCATCATTGCACCGGCCGGTGCCCGTGGTCCGGCCTTCATGGTGGGCAGCAACTTCCGCGCCATCCTGCGCTACAACAACTCCACCAACTATGCACTGGCCGTGAGCCTGCTCGCATCGCAGCTGGCAGGCAATGGCGGTGTCAGCGCCGAATGGCCGCGCGATCTCAGCGCACTCACGCGTGAGCAGACACGGGCGCTGCAAACCGCACTCAGCCAGCGCGGCTTTGCCACCGGAGCGGCCGACGGCGTGATGGGTCCGGCCACCCGGGCCGGGCTGCGCCAATACCAGCAAAGCGAGGGCTTGGTGGCAGACGGCTACCCCACGCTGGAGCTGCTGCAACGCCTGCAGGCTGGCAACCCATCTCAAAAACAATAGCTTTTAGCGCTTGACGATCAATGAATTCAATACCAAAACTATCTGAAATCATTGAACATCAAGCGAGTGGAGCTCACAAAATAAAAGCGCGGCTTCCGATGTGGAAGCCGCGCTTTTTTGCAGCTCGTGCACTCAGGAACGTGCTGCAGGCTGCGGATAGCTGACGTCCAGAATCTCCAGCATGCGCACACCGGCCGGCGTGGGCAAGGCCACCTCGTCGCCCACGCGCGCCTTGAGCAGCGCACGCGAAACCGGGGCAATCCAGCTGACCTGGTTCTGCGCGCTGTCCGCCTCGTCAATGCCCATGATGGTGATGGTGCGCTCCACGCCCTCGTCATCGACATAGCTGACCGTGGCGCCAAAGAAAACCTGGTCGCTGCCCGCATGCACGGCAGGGTCGACCACCTCGGCAATCTCCAGTCTCTTGGTGAGAAAGCGGATGCGGCGGTCGATCTCGCGCAGACGCTTTTTGCCGTAGAGATAGTCGCCGTTCTCGGAACGGTCGCCGTTGCTGGCTGCCCAGTGCACGATCTCCACGATCTTGGGGCGCTCGTTGTCGATCAGATCCAGCAGCTCGTCCTTGATGCGCTGGTAGCCCTGGGGCGTGATGTAGTTCTTGCCGCCGGCGGGCAATGGCGGCAGAGCGCCGACGTCGTCATCGTCGTCGCCGTCCGATTCTTTGGTAAAAGCCTTGCTCATGAGGCCGATCTTCACACAGATCCGTGCTTGCCTTGACCAGCCTCTGTCAAAGCCCGGAAACGAAAAAGCCTCAGAACCTTGCAGTTCTGAGGCTTGTCGTTTGGTGCGGCTGGCAGGAATCGAACCCACGACCCCTTGGTTCGTAGCCAAGTACTCTATCCAGCTGAGCTACAGCCGCTAAGCCTCGAATTATATACAGATTCTGGAGCCGCTCGGTGAAAACCCGGATTTTTCTTCCAAGACATCCAGCACCGGCAATCCTGCCGCAACAGCCAAGGCAGAAACGAAAAAGCCTCAGAACTTTTCAGTTCTGAGGCTTGTCGTTTGGTGCGGCTGGCAGGAATCGAACCCACGACCCCTTGGTTCGTAGCCAAGTACTCTATCCAGCTGAGCTACAGCCGCTAAGCCTCGAATTATATACAGATTTTGGAGCCTGCAGAAAAGGTCTCCAGGAATTTCAGATCCCGCGCGCTGCTTCAGGCTTGCGACCACATGAAAAGCCTGATTCCAAGCACATGCATATGCGCTAATCTTGAGCGTTGAAACCGGTCCGCCAGCAAGCTGCTGGCGGCCTCTGCGATGCCGCGTTCATGGACCCCAAAGAGCCAGGCCCCGCGCGTCAGGGCAGCCGGTCGCTCCAGGCCGCCGCACGCTGCGGCAGTGCATTCAGAACCATCAATGACGACAGACAGACAACAGGCCTCGCCTTCGATTCCTCCATCCGTGGCCATGTGGGAGCAGCTGTTTCGCCGCAGCGCCAGGCCCTCTCTGAGCCTTCAGGGTCAGATTCGCGAAATGCTGGTCGATGCCATCCTCACCGGCATTCTCGCGCCCGGCGACGCTATCCCCTCAAGCCGGGAACTGGCCAAGCTGCTGGGCGTGGGCCGCATCACCGTGGTCATGGCCTACCAGCAACTGACCGAAGAGGCCTTCTTGCTGAGCCGCGAGAGAAAAGGCCATTTCATACACCCCGATGTGCTGCAGGGCCGCACGGCCGAGCGCACGCCGGGCAGCGGCAGGAGCACGGACGCCGAGGCGCACACGGACTGGTCGCGCCGCCTGTGGCTGCGCCCCAGCCTGCAGCGCAGCATCGTGAAGGAAGACGACTGGCAGCGGTTCCCCTATCCGTTTCTCTACGGCCAGTTCGACAAGGAGCTGTTTCCCACGGCCGCCTGGCGCGAATGCTGCCTCAAGTCCCTGGGCGTGGTGGACATCCGCATGTGGGCGCCCGATCACATCACCCGCGACGACGACAGCCTCATCCAGCAGGTGCAGACCAAGATCCTGCCGCGCCGCGGCGTCTGGGCGTCACCCGACGAAATCATCATCACGGTCGGCGCCCAGCATGCGCTGTACATGGTGGCCGATTTGCTGATGCGCGAGGGCACCTCCATCGGCATCGAAAACCCCTGCTACCCCGATGCGCGCAATATCTTCAGCAGCCGCACCTCGCAGGTCATCCCCATTGGCGTGGATGGCGATGGACTGCCTATCGTCAATGCCATGCGCAAGCTCGAGTACCTCTACGTCACGCCCAGCCATCAGTGCCCCACGGGTGTCACCATGCCGCTGGAGCGGCGCGAAGCCTTGCTCGAGGCCGCACAAAAGCACGATCTCATCATCATCGAGGACGACTACGAAAGCGAAAGCAGCTTCGACGAACAACCCATCCCGGCACTCAAAAGCCTGGACCGCAACAACCGCGTGATCTATATCGGCAGCCTCTCCAAGAGCCTGGCACCCGGCCTTCGCGTGGGCTATATCGTGGCTCCGCCCGAGCTGATCAAGGAGCTGCGCGCCCTGCGCCGCCTGATGATCCGCCATCCTTCCACCTTCATCCAGCGCACATTGGCCATGTTCATCTCGCTGGGCCACTACGAGGCCCAGCTGCGCCGCCTCGGCCAGGCCCAGAAAGAGCGTCATGCCGAGCTGACGGCAGCCATGGCTCGCTACCTGCCCCAATGCCGCATCACGCCGGTACGCGGCGGCGGCTCATGCTGGGTGCAACTGCCCGACCATGTGCCCGCGCAAGCGCTGGCACGCCAGGCCGCCGAGCATGGAGTGCTGATCGAGCCCGGCGATGTGTTCTTCACCTCCCCTCGCAACACGGGCAACTTCATACGCCTGGGCTATCAGTCCATTCCCGCAGGACAAATCGCCCACGGCATCAAGGCCCTGGCAGAAGCCATGCACTGCATGTAGAGGCGCAAAACAAAAGCCCCGGACTCAGGGTCCGGGGCTTTTTTGTCGTTCTCATCAATTCTTGCGCAGCTTGGGCGGAGCCAGCTCGTCGAGCAGCCCCTCGGGACTGATTCCGCGCCGCAACGCCTGGCGCACGCGATAGGCAATCAGCAAGATGCACAGACTGGCCACACCCAGGGCCAGCGGCGTGCGCTGTTCGGGAATGAAGCCCATGGCCACCACGATGGACAGCATGCCCGCAATCGCCAGCCAGGTCAGATAAGGAAAGCACCACATGCGCACCTTGAGCAGATGCGGAGCCTCGTTCTCCAATCGATAGCGCAGACGCAACTGGGAAATCGCAATCAGGATGTAGACGAAGATGGCAACCGTTCCGTAGGAGTTCACGAGAAAGGCGAACACCTTGTCGGGAGACAGATAGGACATGACGATGGCACCGTAGCCGAACAAGGTGGCCACCAGAATCGCGTACACGGGCACGCCGTTGCGGCTGACCTGGGCCAGCACCTTGGGCGCATCGCCGCGTCGCGTCAGCGCAAACAGCATGCGCGAAGAGGCATAAAGTCCGGAGTTGAGCGCCGACAACACGGCGGTCAGCACCACGGCATTCATGATCTGGGCAGCGGCCGGCACGCCCATGGCATCGAGAGCGCTGACATAGGGCGTGGACATGCCGATGGAGTTCCATGGCACCAGGCAGGCCACCAGCAGCACCGATCCCACATAGAACACCAGCACGCGCAGGATGACCGAATTCGTGGCCTTGGCCACGGCTTTCTGGGGCTCAGCGGTTTCGGCGGCCGCAATCGTCACGATCTCCGCGCCGAAATAGAAGCCAGTCGCGGCCACGGCGCCCGTGAGCACCGGAACAATGCCGTTGGGCATGAAGCCGCCGTTCTGGCTCAGGTTGGCGACATGCATTCCGCTGCCTCCCGGTGTCAGGCCCAGCACATAGACACCGGCAATGAACAGAAACACCACGATGGCGGCCACCTTCACGGATGCCAGCCAGAACTCGCACTCGCCAAAGGATTTGACCGAGACCAGATTGGTCAGCGTCATCATGATCAGCAGGACCAGGCTGATGCTCCAGGCCGGCACGTCGGGCAGCCAGTAGCGCACCAGCTCCGCCCCCGCCACCGCTTCGATCGCCACGACGATAACCCAGAAATACCAGTACATCCAGCCCGTGAGAAATCCCGCCAGCTGGCCCACGGCGGGCCGGTCGCGCCATGCTTCCCGGGCGTACTCGTAAAACGAGCCTCCCGTCATGGAGCAGGCCATCTCGCCCAGCATGCGCATGACCAGCACCACCAGCAGGCCGGTGATCAGAAAAGAGATGACGGCCGCCGGCCCGGCCGACTTGATGACCACGCCACTGCCGACGAAGAGCCCGGCACCGATGACACCGCCCAGGGCAATCATGGTCATGTGCCGCTGCTTGAGACTGTGCGACAGCCCGTCCGGCGACGAATGCGGATTTCCAATCATTTTTGTCTCCTGTCTTGCCGGCCTGGAAATGCCGGTC
The DNA here is from genome assembly GCF_039581415.1 of Comamonas sp. F1-6. Classification (NCBI taxonomy): domain Bacteria; kingdom Pseudomonadati; phylum Pseudomonadota; class Betaproteobacteria; order Burkholderiales; family Comamonadaceae; genus Comamonas; species Comamonas sp. F1-6. The sequence goes on along the minus strand of NZ_JBCPWN010000007.1, from coordinate 138,514 downwards.
GCCACGGCTTTATGTATCTGGCTGTGCCTTGCTGCTCATGCAGGCCGTTGCCGTGGTCGTTCAGTTATCTGCTTGAAAATTGTTGCGCGAAGCCATGCGTGCAGCGCCCCCTGCCGCGAGACAAGAATGCGCGCACGCAAACCAGGCTCGTGTCAGGAAATCGCCACAGGCGGGCGATCCTTGCGGTAGGCGTTCTTGACGGCGATCTTGCCGTCACGGAAGGTGAACACATCGACCATGCGTGCCTCTACACGCAGGCCATCGGCCTTGGTGCCCTTGAAGGTGCTCTCCGAAACACCGCGCGTGCCTTGCACAAAATGCTCTCCATCCACCCAGGCCGCATCGGGGAATGCCTGCCAGGCCAGCTGAAAGCCCTCACGCACGGCTTCACGACCCACGAAGCTGCGTCCCATCAGATCAGGGCCGGCAACGGCATGAAACTCGCACTCGTCGGCCATGAAGTCCATCAATGCGTCAATGTCATGGCGATTCCACGCGTCGGAGAAACGCGCCAGAAACTGGACATCGGGTTGGGATTCTTGCTTGCTCATATGCTCTCCAGATTGCTGTCATGTCATGGGGGTCGACCATTGCAAAAGCGCCCCCTTTCTATCGAAAAATGCCTGAAATTCCGATGGCTCATGGTAGGTAGCACTGGCTCCATTTCGTAGGGCCAGTTGCCGGCTATCGTTAAGTCCAAGGCCTTGCCGCGCAGGGCAGTGATCCCTCGCGAGATGACGGCGGCGCGCACCGAAAAATGCCTTGAGAAAGTCCGCTTCTCCTCTGAGCGCGACGCTCTGCCCCAGCTCTTGCGGATGCAGACCGAAGCCCGCCGGCAAATGCCTCTTGCGCCGCTTCATTTAGGTGAAAACGATAGGAGAGCATCAACACGCTCAATGCGGTCATCGCTGCCACAGGCGCAGGGGAAGTTCACGACCACGCCCGCTGTCTGCACAGGTGGCGGTGGACTCCAGTGCATATCCCTGAGGTGACGGCTGACACAGCCTGTGTCATGCCGATCTGAAGCAGGCCAGCGCGCAGCCCCGCCCGGCGAGCGCGACTCGGTGGGTCGCCCGGTTTGCAGGAGACTCGCTGCAGCCCGTCTTCGGCAATCCCGAGATTCGGATGGTCAGGCTTGCACGCTGGCTCCATCAAAACCTGTGCCGTGGCCCTAACCAGCTGCACAAGGGGCTGGCTATGCTGCTCTGGACATCGCAAGCAGTGCATCTGCATTGACTTTGCGTCCATCAATTCCATAGCAATAGAGCGCCGCTTCAAACGCAGCCACACCAGGAGACGACCGCCATGAAAGCCGAGGACATCCGCCCCAGCCATCTGAATCCATACGACCCGCAGTACGACCCCCTGGTGGCAAGAAACCCCGGACATGGTGCCGGCTACGCTCCGACCTACTGGGTAGGGACGGCAGGCCGGCCACCCGAGGACGATGGTCCGGTCTGCGGCGACATGGAAGCCGATGTGGTCATCGTGGGCTCTGGCTTCACGGGCCTGTCCACTGCGCTGTTTCTGGCCCGCGAACACGGCATTCGCGCCGTGGTTCTCGAAGCCAACCAGAGCGCCTGGGGCTGCACCAGCCGCAACGGCGGCCAGGGCCAGAATGCCAGCGGCCGCCTCTATCGCTCGCAGTGGATAGAGCGCTGGGGCAAGGACACAGCCCTCAAGCTGGATGCGGAGATCCGCGAAGGATTCGACACGTTCAAGAAACTGGTTGCGGAGTTTCCAGAATGCGAGCCGCAACCGGGAGGGCATTTGTATATTGCCCATCGCGACAGAAAAATGGATTTTCTGCGCAACGAGACCCGCGTCATGCGCGAAGTCTTCGGCTACGACGCCCGCATACTCAGCGTCGATGCTGTGCGCCGCGACTATGTCGATGACGCCGACTGCCGTGGCGCGATGCATGAGCCCGACGGCATTGGCGTGCATCCGCTCAAGCTGGCATTCGGCTATCTGCGCAAGGCCCGCGAGCTGGGAGTGAAGGTGCATCCCGCCAGTCCCGTGCTGGGCATGGAGACACGCAACGGCGTGCATTACCTCCAGACACCGGGCGGCACGGTCAAGGCACGCGCCGTCGGCTTTGCCACCGGTGGCTATACCAGCAACGGCCTTCACCGCAGTCTGCGCTCCAAGATCATGCCGATTCTCTCGAACTCGCTGGTCACCAGACCCTTGACGGAAGAAGAGCTGGCAGCAACCAATTTCAAGACCACGCAAGTCATCACCGACACGCGCACGCTGCGCTTTTACTACCGCAAGCTGCCCGACAACCGCGTGCAGATCGGCAGCCGCAGCGCCGTCACCGGCGCCGATGCGCCCAATCCGGTCCATATGGCCAAGCTGGTCGAGGGCCTGCACCACAAGTTCCCGGCCCTCAAGGGAATCCAGGTGGACTACTCCTGGTGGGGATGGGTCGATGTAAGCCACGACATGATGCCGCGTATCACCCAGCCCGATCCAAGGGAAAGCGTCTTCTATGCGGTCGGCTATGGCGGCAACGGCGTGTCGTTCTCTGCGCATGCAGGCCGTCGCATGGCCCAGCGCATCGCAGGCCAGAACATCAAGGCCTTCGAGTTGCCAATCTACAACTCATCGCTCGAATATCCGAATGTGTTCAATATGGTGCGCTCGGAGGCATTTGCACCATTTCGCCGCATGGGCCAGCGCTTTCTCTACCACTGGTATCACATGAACGACGAGAAGAACTGACCCTGCCAGCCGCCGTTCGGGCTTCGCGCAACGAAGAGCACCTTCCGCCAGGAAGGTGCTTTTTTCATGCTATCTACGGATGCGGTGCAGCGCACATCCCGGCGCCCCGGCCACAGGAAAAGCCGCCTCTCTGGCACGCATATTGCGCAAGCATTCATGCCTCTCGGACAGCCCAATCCTCCCGTGTCTGTCTGCGATCAGTGAATACACCTAAGCCCATGCAGACGCCGCAAAAACGCCCTTCACCAGGACCGAGATATCCCGCGCAAGCCGCGCCATGCAAGGCTTTGCAATGCACGGTCGCGGTGCATGCCGACCCATGCTGCGCGCCCCATCTCAGGCCGTGCGCGACTGGACCTAACGATTCACAGCAACTGGCCCTACTGGCTGCGCAAGGTTGCTCACTACGATCCGCTCAGAAAGCTCTTTGAGCCTCGCGATGCGGCTTTCTACCGGTTCAGCCAGAAGCGGGAATGGGAAAGCAAGTCAGCAAGAGTGAGCACAGCAAGGGTTCTCTGGTCTAAGTCTTCAACCGATATCGCTCTAACCATGGAGAAATTGGCAATGAAAATGCAAAAACGATGGATGCTGAAAGCGGGTGCCGCAACAGCAGCACTGGCCATGACCGGCTTCGCGCTGGCGCAGCAGAAAACCGTGACCTTCGCCAACCAGGACATGCTGGTGCCTCTGCGCTTGGTCATGGAGTCGGGCGAGGTGGAAAAGGAGACGGGCTACAAGATCAACTGGCGCATGTTCTCGGGCGGCGGCGACGTGATACGGGCGATGGCCTCGGGCGACGTGCAGATGGGAGAGGTGGGATCCAGCCCGCTGACCGCTGCCGCCAGCCAGGGGCAGGACATCAAGCTGCTCTGGATCTCCGCGGATATCGCCGGTGCCGAAGCCCTGGTGGCACGCGATGGCGGCGGCATCAGCAATTTCAAGAGCATGGAAGGCAAGCGCATAGGCGTGCCGTTCGTCTCCACCGCGCACTACCAACTGGTCGCTGCCCTAGGCAAGGAAGGTGTCGACGCGCGCAAGGTCAACATCATGAACATGCGCCCGCCAGAGATTGCCGCGGCCTGGGAGCGCGGCGATATCGATGCCACCTTTGTCTGGGATCCGGTACTGGCCAAGGTCAAGCAAAAGGGCAAGGTGATTGCCACCTCCGGCTCCATTGCGCAGATGGGCTATCCCACCTTCGAGGGCATTGCCGTGAGCAGCAAGTTCGCCCAGGAAAATCCCCAGTTCATGGTGGCGTTCATCAAGGCCCTGAATCGGGCCAGCGCCCAGGTGCGCGACAACCTGGCCAGGTGGACTCCCGATTCGCCCGAGATCAAGGCGATTGCCAAATGGAGCAAGGCCGACCCCAAGGACGTGCCCGCAGCCATGGCGCTTTACCGCTTCCCCAGTGCTGAAGAGCAGCTCGGCGTGCAGTGGCTGGAAGGCGGTGCGGCCAAGGCAATGACCAATACCGCAACGTTTCTGAAGTCGCAGGGACGAATCCAGGAGGTCAGGCCCGACTACGCCGCGTACGTGACCAGCAGCTATGTCAAGCAGGCTCTCGGCCGCTGACTGCCCGCCCACGACGACCAACCCCGTCGTGGCTCCCAGCTTTGTTTCACATAGGAGGGCAATGTCATGCCGACTCTGGATATACGTGACCTGACCGTCAATTACGAGGTCAAGGGCGGACACTTGCAAGCCCTGGCCCCCGTCAACCTGACCATGAACGAAGGCGACTTCGTGGTCGCTCTGGGTGCATCGGGCTGCGGCAAGACAACACTGCTCAACTGCATGGCAGGCTTTCTGGCGCCTTCCAGCGGCCAGATCCTGCTGGACGGCAAGCCCATTCAGGGTCCAGGAGCCAATCAAGGGGTGGTGTTTCAGAAGCATGCGCTGATGCCATGGCTCAATGTGATCGACAACGTCGCGCTGGGACTGCGCATGCGCGGCATGGATCTGAAGCAGCGCACACAGATCGCGGAAGAAAAACTGGGCCTCGTGGGCTTGCAGAACTACGCCAGGCGTGCCGTCTATGAACTCTCGGGTGGCATGCAGCAGCGTGTCGGCATTGCCCGTGCACTGGCCAACGATCCTGCACTGCTGCTGATGGATGAACCCATGGGTGCGCTGGACGCCTTCACGCGCGAGCAGGTTCAGGAAATCCTGCTGCGCGTATGGCATGCCACCCACAAGATGGTGTTCTTCATCACCCATTCGGTGGAGGAGGCGCTGTTTCTCGCCAGCCGGCTGATCGTCATGAGCCCTAGCCCGGGCCGCATCTCCCATGTCTACGACGACATGCCGTTCTGCCATGAGTTTCTGCGCACCGGCGATGCGCGTGCCGTCAAGTCGCGCCCCGACTTCATCAGGATGCGCGAGGAAGTTCTGAGTCTGATTCACCACCGGGAGCCTGCCAATGTCTGAAGCAGTCCAAATCAACCATCTGCCCGCCACGACAGCGCGCGTGCAGCCCAAGGCCACTGCCCCGCAGGCGTCGGGACCGGTGAAGACCAGTCGCTTCAAGACCCCCGGCGAAGGCTCCAGCCTCGGCATCAGCATCGTCACCGTGGCCTTGCTGCTGGCACTGTGGTTCGCCGCCACCAATCTCGGCTGGATCAAGCCCTTGTTCCTGCCCAGCCCGCAAGCGGTGTTCCAGCAGTTCTATGAATACCTGACCGGGCAGGCCAACGACAAACCGCTGTGGCAGCATTTCTCTGCAAGTCTGCTGCGCGTGACCGTGGCGTTCTGGCTGGCCTTCATGATTGCCGTTCCGCTGGGCATCGCGATGGGAATGTCACGCTTTGCACGCGGCATCTTCGACCCCCCCATCGAGTTCTACCGTCCCCTACCGCCGCTGGCCTACCTGCCGCTGATCATCATCTGGTTCGGCATCGATGAAACACCGAAGATCCTGCTGATCTTTCTGAGCTGTTTTGCCCCCCTGGCTCTGGCGGCCCGCTCGGGCATGCGCAGCGCTGCACAGGAACAGATCAATGCCGCCTATTCGATGGGAGCGAGCTACTTCCAGGTGATTCGCCATGTGATCTTGCCGGCGGCCCTTCCCGACATTCTGGTGGGCATGCGCATTGCCATCGGCTTCGGCTGGACGACTCTGGTCGCCGCCGAAATGGTGGCGGCGAACGTGGGTCTGGGTCAGATGGTGCTCAACGCCTCGAACTTCCTGCGCACGGACATCGTGATCATGGGCATCATCGTCATCGGTGTGATCGCCTATGTCTTCGACCTGTTCATGCGCTGGGTCGAAAAGCGCCTGGTTCCCTGGAAGGGACGCATGTAAGTGCTGCCGATTCCCCGGCGGGGATGACTCCGGCAAGCAGACAGCGGGCAGGCATTGCGCCTTCCCGCTTTTCTGTTTTCCGTTGTTTCGGCTGGTCGCCTGAGCTTGCTCGGCCTTGTGCGATACCTGTCGCACGCGCCATTCCCGTCATCGTTTGCACAGCATCTCGGCCACCGAAAACAGCAAGGCCTCGTCGAGATCGTGCTGCAGATCGACGGCAAGCCTTTGACGGTAGAAGACCCCCAGATCCAGCCCGACGCCCAGGGCGCAGACCTTCACGCCTCCCATGCGTTCCTGGGCGGCAAGAACCTGCCTCAGATGCTGATCCAGATAATGCTCGTCATTGGCCTGATGGGTGGCCGTATCCATGGGACAGCCATCGGAGATGACCAGCAGGATGCGACGTTGCGCGGCCTTTGCACGCAGCCTCTGGCACGCCCATTCCACCGCCTCGCCGTCGATGCCTTCACGAAAGATGTCGGGCTTGCGCAGTGCCGCAATGCCGTGCCGGGCATGACGCCAGGGCTTGGCCCCGTCCTTGAAGACAATGTGCAGGCGCTCGTTGAGACGCCCCGGAAACTGCGGCTGGCCGGCGCGCTGCCAGCGGCGGCGTGCTCTGCCGCCATTCCAGGCCTGCGTGGAAAAGCCCAGTATCTCCACGCTTGCGCCGGCCATCTCCAGCGCCCGCCCCAGCACGTCGAGCAATAGCGACAGGGGCCTGGCATAGGTTTTCATGGAGCCCGAGCAGTCCATGAGAATGGCGACGGCGGTCTCGTTGACGGGGCGCTGCATTTCGTCCTTGAAGATCGCGCGCTGCTGCGGGTCCGTTACCAGCTGGGACAGGCGGCTGCCGTCCAGATGGCCTTCCTCCAGCCCGAAGCTCCAGCCATTGCGCTGCGTGCTGGCCAGGCGCTGCTGCAGATAACGTGCCAGCCGCCCGGCCTGCAGCAATCCCGAGCGCGCCAGCTCCTCGTCCATCTGCTCCCGGAACTGAGCCAGCTGCAGCGCACGGATCAGCTCGGCGGCCTGCACTTCCCTATCGAACTCGCGCGTGAAAACCCGGTAGCTTTGCGCTGTGCCGGTCCATGCCCGACTGTCGCCGCTTTGCGCCACGGGCATGCCGTCCTGACTCTGGGACTCAAAGTGCAGAGGCAGGGCAAAACTGCTGCGCCGCCTGGGGCCGCCGGCACCGCGCGGCGCATCGTCCTGCGCCGCACGCACAGCCATGCCAACCCAGCGGCTGACGGCCAGGGCAGACTCGACAAATTGCTGCTGCCGGTCTCTGGCGCGCCGCAGCCGATCCCAGTGCCGGCCCAGCGGAGAAGCCATGGACATCCGCGTGGACTCCACCAGATCGGCCATCCGTTCCGGTATCTCATGCCCGGTCAGTCGGCTCCAGGCCGTGATGGCCACCGTAAACAGCAAAATTCCCAGACTGCTCTCCGTCAGGCCGGAATCCATGAAGGCCTGGCACCAGTTCACAAAGCGCTGGCGCATGTTCTCGCGCGCTCCGGGCCAGGCCTCGGGAACCAGGCTCTCCACGCGCAGCTGCTCCAGCAGCTCGAACACCATGCGCTCCACCGGGTCCTGGGGCAAATGAGCCTGGAATAGTGCCTGGTCGCTCCAATACAGACGCAGTCCCATGCTGTCGAGCAGGCCGCGCTGATCCGTCTGCTGCACCGGAACCTGGCTATGATGGGCCGCCGCCTGGGGTATGGGAGTGGTGCCGCGATACAGCGTCTGACCGCTCCATTGCAGGCTGGCGTCGCCGGTTACGGCGCGCAGCATGGCGCCACCCCAGGCCTCCATTCGGGACAGCGAGGCAGGGCCGGAGGTCCCGGCGCTCATGCCAGAAACGCCAGTGCTGGTTCTGCGGGCTGCGTCAGCTCCTGGGCAAAGCAGCGCTGGAAATACTCGCTCACGATGGCGCGCTCTGCAGGCTCGCATTTGTTGAGGAATGACAGCTCGAAGGCCTGCTTCAGGTCATGGAAGATGGCGATGTTCTCGGCCCAAGTAATCACCGTGCGCGGAGACATCAGCAAGGACAGATCCCCCACTGCAAAGCCCTTGCGTGTCAGCCCGGCCAGCGCCACCATGGCGTCCACCTTGCGGCGCCCATCGGCCGTGGCAAGCTCCGGCACACGCGCCAGCACGATGGCCGCTTCCTCGGCCGGGGGCAGATAGTTCAGGCTGGTGACCAGATTCCAGCGATCGAGCTGGGCATGGTTGAGCTGCTGCGTGCCGTGATAGAGCCCGTTGAGATTGCCCTGCCCCAGGGTGTTCATGGTGGCAAACAGCCGAAAACAGGGGTGCGGCTGGATCACCCGCTTTTGATCGAGCAGGGTAAAGCTGCCCTCACGCTCCAGAACCCGCTGGATGACAAACATCACATCGGGGCGTCCGGCGTCGTACTCATCAAACACCATGGCCACGGGCCGCTGCAGCGCCCAGGGCAGAATGCCTTCCTGGAACTGGGTCACCTGCTTGCCATCCTGCAGCACGATGCTGTCCTTGCCCACCAGATCCAGGCGGCTGATATGACCGTCCAGATTCACTCGCACGCAGGGCCAGTTCAACCTGGCGGCCACCTGCTCTATATGCGTGGATTTTCCCGTGCCGTGCAGGCCCTGAATGACGACGCGCCGGTTGTGCGAGAAGCCCGCCAGAATGGCCTGCGTCACCTGCGGATTCAGGCGGTAGGCCTTGTCAATCGCGGGAACATGTTCGCCCGGCTCGGCAAAAGCCGGCACGGTCATGTCCGTGTCGATGCCAAATACATCGCGCACGCTGACGGTACGGGTGGGCTGCAGCAGGCTCAGGTCAGTCATCATCGGCTTCCGGTGGAACGTCATCGTTAATGCGGGCGATCGCCGCGACGGCCGCCTGCAGCTTGGGAAGAAAGGACAAGGCCTTCTCCTTGGAAAAACGCATGATGGGCGCCTGCACTGCAAGCCCCATATTGGAGTTGCCATGGGGTGCGGGCACCAGCACGCCAAGGCACAGCAGCCCGGGCAGGAACTCCTCGTTGTCGAAGGCATAGCCCTGGGCGCGCACCTGATCGAGCTCCTGCTCCAGCGCCTCGAAGGTCGTCAGCGTGTTGCCGGTGAACGCCTCCAGCGGCACATTGGCCAGCAGCCGGCGGCGCTGGGCGGGCGACATCTGGCTCAGGAACAGCTTGCCCGTGGCCGAACAGTGCGCGGGCACGCGCGAGCCCGGATGCAGATAAAAGCGCAGCGGAGCCGGCGTCTCCACGCGGTCCAGATACAGCACCTCGCTGCCCGAAAAAGCCGTGATGTTGCAGCTCTCGCCGAGCTCGCGCACCAGCTGGGTCAGCACCGCATGCCGCGCGCCATGCGTGGTGTTGTTGAGCAACACGTTCTCCGCCAACCGCATCAGCCGCTGGCCCGTACCGTAGTGGCGGCCGTTGCCATCTCTTTGCAGGATTCCGGCGCCCTCCAGCTGCGCAAGCATGCGGTGCATGGTCGGCTTGGGCAAGCCTGTCTCTTCCACCATGGTTTGCAAGGTGAAGGGCTGGCTCTTTTGCGCCACGGCCTCCAGCAGCGCGAACAAACGCAGATTGGGCGTGTCTCCGTCCAGGCGAGCCGAGGGGGTGTCTTCGCTGTGCTTCATATCGTTGTCGATCATATTAATTTCCATTTTTCGAGTCAATTTATTCCATAAAAAGAAATTTATTTGCACGAAAACAAAAAAATGCCATAGACTGACATCGTTATTTCTTTTTTCGGAACCATAGGTTTCAAATTTTCAAGGAGACAGAGATGGCTGCAACGGACAATCGTAAAGTGGTTGAAGGCGTTCACAAGATGACCCCTTCGGAAGCATTCGTGGAAACCTGCGTCGCCAATGGCGTCAGCGAGATGTTCGGCATCATGGGTTCCGCCTTCATGGATGCCATGGACATCTTCGCCCCCGCAGGCATTCGCCTGATCCCGGTGGTGCATGAGCAAGGTGCGGCCCACATGGCCGACGGCTATGCCCGCGTCTCGGGTCGCCACGGCGTGGTGATCGGCCAGAACGGCCCCGGCATCAGCAACTGCGTGACCGGGATTGCCGCAGCCTACTGGGCGCACAGCCCGGTGGTGATCGTGACTCCCGAGACCGGCACCATGGGCATGGGCCTGGGCGGTTTCCAGGAAGCCAATCAACTGCCCATGTTCCAGGAGTTCACCAAATACCAGGGCCATGTCTGCAACCCCAAGCGCATGGCCGAGTTCACGGGCCGCGTCTTCGACCGCGCCATGTCCGAGATGGGCCCGACCCAGCTCAATATTCCGCGTGACTACTTCTACGGCGAGATCGAGTGCGAGATCCCCAAGCCCATGCGTGTGGACCGCGGCCATGGCGGCGAAGCCAGCCTGCAGGCCGCCGTGGAGCTGCTCAAGACCGCCAAGTTCCCGGTGATCCTGGCCGGCGGCGGCGTGGTCATGGGCGATGCCGTGGAGGAAGCGAAGCAACTGGCCGAGCGCCTGGGCGCACCCGTGGCCACAGGCTATCTGCGCAACGACGCCTTCCCTGCCAAGCACCCGCTGTGGGCCGGCCCTCTGGGCTACCAGGGCTCCAAGGCCGCCATGAAGCTGATCGCCCAGGCCGACGTCGTGATTGCGCTGGGCTCGCGCATGGGTCCCTTCGGCACCCTGCCCCAGCATGGCATGGACTACTGGCCCAAGACCGCCAAGATCATCCAGATCGAGGCCGATCACACCAATCTGGGCCTGGTCAAGAAGATCGCCGTGGGTATCAACGGCGATGCCAAGGCCGTAGCGGCCGAACTGAGCAGGCGCCTGGCCGATGTGACACTGGGCTGTGACGCCACCAAGGCAGCGCGCGCCGACACCATCGCCACGGAAAAAGCCGCCTGGGAGAAGGAGCTCGACGGCTGGACCCACGAGCGCGACCCCTACAGCCTGGACATGATCGAAGAGGCCAAGGGCGAACGCACGCCGACCGGCGGCAGCTATCTGCATCCCCGCCAGGTGCTGCGCGAACTCGAAAAAGCCATGCCGGCGCGCGTCATGGTGTCCACCGACATCGGCAATATCAACTCGGTGGCCAACAGCTATCTGCGCTTCGACGAACCGCGCAGCTTCTTCGCTCCCATGAGCTTCGGCAACTGCGGCTATGCCCTGCCCACCATCATCGGCGCCAAGTGCGCAGCCCCCGATCGCCCGGCCATTGCCTACGCCGGTGACGGCGCCTGGGGCATGAGCATGATGGAAATCATGACTGCCGTGCGCCACGACATTCCCGTGACCGCCGTGGTGTTCCACAACCGCCAGTGGGGTGCGGAAAAGAAGAACCAGGTGGACTTCTACAACCGCCGCTTCGTGGCGGGCGAGCTGGAGAGCGAAAGCTTTTCCGATATCGCCAAGGCCATGGGCGCCGAAGGCATTGTGGTGGACCACATCGAGGACGTGGGCCCGGCGCTGCAAAAAGCCATCGACATGCAGATGAAGGAAGGCAAGACCTGCGTGATCGAGATCATGTGCACCCGCGAGCTCGGCGATCCCTTCCGCCGCGACGCCTTGTCCAAGCCCGTGCGCATGCTGGACAAGTACAAGGACTTTGTCTGACACCGTCTGACACCCCCTGAGGCGCTGCGCGCCTTCCCCCTCTCTACCCGCTGCGCGGGGGAGGGGGACGACACCCTCGGTGCGGGGCGGCCCTTCCTCGGTGTCCCTTGGTCGGGCCGCGCCGGGTTCATGCGCCTGGGTAAAGCGCAAGGCCCTCGAAAACCGACTCCCAGCCCCCCTGCGTTGCTCGCGCCGGGCCCTGTACTTCCCGCAGGAGCATTCATGACTCCCTCACTCTCTCTTGCCGTGGCCGCCGACGATGCGCCCGCCACGCCTCGCCCTCATCTGCAGCATCTGCAGGAGCTCGCCCGCGCCAAAGGTCCGGTCGCAGTGGCCGTGGCCTACCCCTGCGATGCCAGCTCTTTGCAGGCAGCCATGCAAGCGGCGGAGGCCGGCCTGATCAAACCCCTGCTGGTAGGTCCACAGCAGCGTATCGAAGCCACGGCTCGCTCTGCGGGTCTCGGTCTGTCTGCCGCCGAGATCCACTCCACGGCGGACGACCCTCGCATCGCTGCGGCCCAGGCTGCGGCACTGTGCCGCGATGGCCAGGCCCGATCCCTGATGAAGGGCAGCCTGCACAGCGACGATCTGCTCGGCGCGGCCGTGGCGCGCGAAGCCGGTCTGCGCGGCAGCCGCCGGGCAAGCCACGTCTTCATCATGGACATCCCGGGCTACGACCGCCCGCTGCTGATGACCGACTGCGTGGTCAACATCTTTCCCAGCCTGATGGAAAAGCGCGACATCGCCCAGAACGCAGTCGATCTGGCGCAGGCCATAGGCATAGTCCAGCCGCGCGTGGCCCTGCTGTCGGCGGTAGAGACCGTCAACCCTGCCATTCCCGGCACCATCGATGCGGCAGCCCTGTGCAAGATGGCCGACCGCGGCCAGATCACGGGCGGCATCTTTGACGGCCCGCTGGCCTACGACAACGCCATCTCCCTGCACTCAGCGCACAACAAGGGCATAGTCTCCGATGTCGCAGGCCGTCCCGATGTGCTGCTGGCCCCCAATCTGGAAGCCGGCAACATGATCTACAAACAGTTGGTCTACATGGCCGACGCCGAATGCGCGGGCCTGGTTCTGGGCATGCGCGTGCCCATCGTGCTGACCAGCCGCTCAGACTCCGTGGCCAGCCGCATCGCTTCCTGCGCCCTGGCCGTGCTGGCCAGCGCAGGGATGCAGGCATAGAGCAAGACCTGATCAAGGCCCGACCGGACACTGCTGTGTCCGGGCCTTTCTGTCAAACGCCTATCCCCCGCAGACGCCAGAAACGAAAAAGCCTCAGAGTATTTCTACTCTGAGGCTTAACGTTTGGTGCGGCTGGCAGGAATCGAACCCACGACCCCTTGGTTCGTAGCCAAGTACTCTATCCAGCTGAGCTACAGCCGCATTGGCGGAGAGGGTGGGATTCGAACCCACGGTACGTTTGCACGTACGCCTGATTTCGAGTCAGGTACATTCGACCACTCTGCCACCTCTCCTGTGTCGAAGCATCTATTGTAGCCTAAAAAATCAGGCCTTCAGCAAAGTTTTGCCGCCCATGTACGAAACCAGTGCTTCGGGAACGGTGATCGAGCCGTCGGCGTTCTGATAGTTCTCCAGCACGGCGACCAGCGTACGACCCACGGCCAGGCCGGAACCGTTGAGCGTGTGCACCAGTTCGTTCTTGCCCTGGGCATTCTTGAAACGGGCCTGCATGCGACGCGCCTGGAAGGCTTCGCAGTTGGAGACCGAGCTGATTTCGCGATAGGTGCCCTGTGCCGGCACCCAGACTTCCAGGTCATAGGTCTTGGCGGAGCCAAAGCCCATGTCGCCCGTGCACAGGCTCATCACGCGGTAAGGCAGACCCAGCTTCTGCAGCACGGCTTCGGCGTGACCGGTCATCTCTTCCAGCGCTTCATAGCTTTTTTCGGGATGCACGATCTGCACCATCTCGACCTTGTCGAACTGGTGCTGGCGGATCAGACCGCGCGTGTCGCGGCCGCCCGAGCCGGCTTCGGAACGGAAGCAGGGGCTGTGTGCGGTCAGCTTGATGGGCAGGCGGTCTTCGGCCAGCACTTCATCGCGCACCAGATTCGTCAACGGCACCTCGGCCGTGGGAATCAGGTACAGAGCCGCGGTATCGGGCAGGGGCTCGGCATCCTGGCCACCCTTCTGGGCCGCAAACAGATCGCCTTCGAACTTGGGCAGCTGGCCCGTACCCTTGAGCGAATCGCTGTTGACGATGTAAGGCACATAGCATTCGGTGTAGCCATGCTGCTCGGTCTGCAGATCCAGCATGAACTGGGCCAGCGCACGGTGCAGGCGCGCGATCTGGCCCTGCATCACGGTGAAGCGGGCACCGGAGAGCTTGACGCCGGCTTCGAAGTCCAGGCCGATGGGCGCACCCAGATCGACGTGATCCTTGATCTCGAAGTCGAAATTCCTCGGCGTGCCGAAGCGGCGCACTTCCACATTGCCTTCTTCGTCGGCGCCCACGGGCACGGACTCATGAGGCAGATTGGGCACGGCCGCCAGCATGGCCTGCAGCTCGGTCTGGATCTGATCCAGGCGCGTGGCCGATTGTTCCAGCTCGGTCTTCATGGCTGCCACTTCGGCCTTGGCGGCTTCGGCGGCGTCCTTTTCGCCCTTGCCCATCAACATGCCGATCTGCTTGGACAGCTGGTTGCGCTTGGACTGCAGCTCCTCCGTGCGCGTCTGGATGGACTTGCGTTCGGATTCCAGCGCCTTGAAGGCTTCCACGTTGAGGAAGGCTTGGGGGTTCTTGCGGGTTTGCAGTCGGGCGACGACTGAATCCAGGTCTTTGCGGAGAAGTTGAATGTCGAGCATAGATGGGGATTTTAGAGCGACTGGCCGCACCCGGCCGATACACGGGGGATGGCAGCAGTCAGCTATCAAAAGCAAAGCGCCTTGCGCAGGCTATTCATAGAATTTCAGCATAAAACTATCTGAAATTACCGAATACCATGCGCAAGGCGCTATGAAGTTGCAAGCATTCAGCTTGCCATGACTCAATGTCCGGTCTCGGGCGCCTTGCGCACTTCGATCTCCAGGCCCGTGGCCGCGTCGATCTTCAGGCCCTTGGGCAGCGGGAACTTGATGGTTTCCTCGATACCGTCCATCTTGCGCACGGCGACTGCGCCCAGTTGCCGGATGCGTGCGATGACCTCGTCGACCAGCACTTCGGGCGCCGAGGCACCGGCCGTCAGCCCCACGCGGGCCGCATCGGCAAACCACTCCTGCTTGAGCTCGAGCGCGTTGTCCACCATATAGGCGGGCGTGCCCAGGCGATCAGCCAGCTCGCGCAGGCGATTGCTGTTGGAGCTGGTCGGACTGCCGACGACGATGACCAGATCCACCTGGGGTGCCAGCACCTTCACGGCGTCCTGGCGATTCTGCGTGGCATAGCAGATGTCCTGCTGCTTGGGCTCGCGCACCAGCGGAAAGCGTGCCTTGATGGCGGCCTTGATGCCCGCAGCATCATCGACCGACAGCGTGGTCTGCGTCACCACGGCCAGCTTTTCGGTCTGGCGCGGCGCCACCTTGGCCACATCGCCCTCGTCCTCGACCAGATGAATGCCTTCGGAGAGCTGGCCCATCGTGCCTTCGACCTCGGGATGGCCCTTGTGGCCGATCATGAGGAATTCGTAGCCTTCCTTGGCCAGCTTGGCGACTTCCACATGCACCTTGGTGACCAGCGGGCAGGTCGCATCGAAGATGGCAAAGCCACGGCGCTCGGCCTCCTGCTGCACGGCCTTGGAGACGCCGTGGGCCGAAAAGATCAGCGTGGCGCCGGGCGGCACTTCGTCCAGCTCCTCGATGAAGATGGCGCCCTTGGCCTTGAGATCGTTGACCACAAAGGTGTTGTGCACGATCTCGTGGCGCACGTAGATGGGCGCGCCGAACTTGGCCAGCGCCCGCTCCACGATCTCGATGGCGCGATCCACCCCGGCGCAAAAGCCGCGCGGCTCGGCCAGCAGGACTTCCTTGGCTCCCACCATTTCAATACCCCCTGGCGCTACGCACCACTCGCACGGCATGACACTGGCGCGCTTGAAGCGCGGGACGGCGGCACGGGCCGACCGCAGCAAGGGCCGCCCCGCAGCAAAGGCCGTCGTCCCCCTTGAAGGGGGAAGCTGCGCAGCAGCTCAGGGGGTGTGTCATTTCAAAGTACCCCGATCAGCTTCACTTCAAACGTCACGGGCTGGCCGGCCAGCGGGTGGTTGAAGTCGAACAGCACGGCACCGTCCTCGCGCACCTGCACCACGGCGCCGGCGTAGCTGCCGCTGCCGTCGGGCGTGGGGAACTGCACCACATCGCCTGCGGTGTACTGCTCATGCGGATCGCCGAGCTCGTTCATGAGCTTGCGGGCCACCCACTGCATCATGTCGGGGTTGCGCTCGCCAAAAGCCTCGCCAGCGGGCAGCTCGAAAGTCGTGTGCGTGCCCTCGGCCAGGCCGATCAGCTTGTCTTCCATGGCCGGCGACAGCTCGCCCGCACCCAGCGACAGCGTAGCCGGCTTTTCGTTGAAGGTATTGATCACATCGCCCGCAGGGCCCGCCAGGCGGTAATGCAGCGTGAGAAAAGAGCCTGCCTGCACGACGGGCAGATCCGAAGGGGTTGCGCTTGTGGTCATGAAAGTCCCGATAAACTGGGCTGCATTGTAAGAGCGAGCCTATAACCTCTTCGCCGCTGCGTTGAGATGGCCGCCCCGCCCCTTCCCCCGCCTTGTGCAAGCAAGCACTGACGCCCATGCCCATCAAAGACCTGCCCCTGGATGCCCAGCCGCGCGAAAAGCTCGCGCAGCGGGGTGCGGCTGCGCTCTCGGATGCCGAGCTGCTGGCCGTCATTCTGCGCACCGGCATAGCCGGCAAGACGGTGCTGCAGATGGCGCAGGAGCTGCTGGAGCTGCCCGGTGATGGCCAGGGAGCAGGCGGTCTGGCCGGACTGCTGGCCGCCGACTACCAGGCTTTGACAGCCGTCAAAGGCCTGGGCCCTGCCAAGCGCGCCGAGCTGATGGCCGTGCTGGAGCTGGCCCGCCGTGCCACGGCACAGCAGCTGCGCGAGCGGGAAGTCTTTTCCTCCCCCGAAGCCGTCAAGCACTATCTGCAGCTGCATCTGGCGGCCAGGCCCCACGAGGTGTTTGCCGTGCTGTTTTTGGACAGCCAGAACCGCTTGCTGGCTCTTGAAGAAATGTTTCGCGGTACCTTGACGCAAACCTCCGTCTACCCTCGTGAAGTCGTGCTGCGCGCCCTGCACCATCAGGCCGGCGCGGTGATCCTCGCGCACAACCACCCCAGCGGCAACGTGCAGCCCAGCAGTGCCGATAGCGCGCTGACCGCCACTCTCAAGGCCGCTCTGGCTTTGATCGATGTACGCGTGCTCGACCACATCATCGTCGGGCCGGGCGCCGCCTGCTCCATGGCCGAGGAGGGTCTGCTATGAGCCACGCACACCGCTCGCTGCAGGATCTGGCCGGCATCTCCCGCCATCTCAAGCAGATGCGCGAACAGGCCGAAGCCCTGGCCTTCGCGCAGGCCGAGGCGCGTGCAGCGCGCGAGCGTGAACGCAATCTGTTTGCGCTCAGCGTCGGCAAGGTCACGCCACTGCGCTCGCGCAACGAAGTCAGCTTTCTGGAGCCGGCACCCTCCCCGCTGCCGCTGCAGATGGTGCTGGACGAACAGAATGTGCTGCGCGAAGCCATGAGCGACGAGTTCGATGTCAGCACCCTGCTGGACGTGGACGATCAGCTGAGCTTTCGCCGCCCCGGCATCGGTCTCGACGTGACCCGCAAGCTGCGTGGCGGCCACTGGAGCATTCAGCGCCAGCTGGACCTGCACGGCCTGCGTTCAGACGAAGCCCGCGAGGCGCTGGGCCAGTTCATCCGGCTGTCGCACCGCACGGGCGTGCGCTGCGTGCGCATCGTCCACGGCAAGGGCCTGGGATCGCCGGGCCGCACCCCCGTGCTCAAGGGCAAGGTGCAGCGCTGGCTAGTCCAGAAAAAAGAAGTGCTGGCCTTTGTCCAGGCCCGCCCTGCCGAGGGTGGCGCGGGCGCGCTGGTGGTGCTGCTGCAGCCGGGCAAGCGCAAGCTGTTCTGAGCCCCATCGCGTCCGACCTGACAGCTGCTCGTGTCTATCTCCATTGGGCTTGAGCCCAAAAGGCTTATCTTCCCTGCGGCACGGTGTTGAGCGGCAAGGGCAGCGGCCGCATATTGCGGCCGTAGATGCGGCGTATGCGCTCGGGCACCGTCGGGTGGGATTCCAGCCAGTCTTCGAGGCGGCTGGCATGGGGTGTTTCGGCCAGCAGCATATGCTGCACGATGCGCTTGTCCAGCCCCTGGTGGCTGCGCGTATCCTGCTGCCAACTGCCGTACTGCTGCTCGGCCAGTTCACGCTGCGTGAGCACCTTGCGCAGCACGCCGCCCAGCCCATCCTTGCTGCGCGTCCACTGCACGGCACGCGCATCGGCCAGAAATTCACGCTGGCGCGATACGGCGGCCTTGAGCAACTGGCCGCCCAGCCAGCCGACAAAGCCTGCGGCCTGGATGAAGAGGCCGAACCATTGCGTAAGAATGCTGTCGCGCTCGCGCAGGCTCTGGCCGAAGTTGTGAATCAGCTCCAGCCCGTAGACCATGCCGGCCAGCTGCATGTTCAGGCGCGTGTCGCCCTCGCGCAGATGGGACAGCTCATGCGCCACCAGGCCCTGCATTTCCTCACGGCTGAGTTGGTCCAGCGCCCCCTGGGTCACGGCGATGACGGCGTCCTGCACATCCCAGCCCGCCGCAAAGGCATTGATGGCCTCGGTCCGCGCCAGCACCGCGACCTGGGGCGCAGGCCAGTGCGCCGCAATGCACATTTCATCGACGATATTGCACAGTTGCTGCTCGGCCAGCGAGCTGCCGGGCCTGGCCTCGCGCGCGCCCACTCGCTGAGCCAGCTTGCGCCCGCCATGGCGCAGTTGGTCTAGCTCTATCCAGCAGCCGCCCAGCACCAGCAGCAAGGTCACGCCGATATTCACAGCCGCAAAGCCCGTGGGATAGTCCCAGCCGCCGAATGCCAGAGTGCCCAGCCACCAGGCCAGCATCAGGCCCAGGTGCACCGATGCCACCACGGCCAGCACGCACAGGCCGAACACCAGCAGCAACCAGCGCGTGCTGCGCCTGGCCTGGCGCTGTCGCTCCCAGAAACGCATGCGCTCAGAACCTGACCTGAGGAACGGCGCGCTCCTGCTCGCTCTGGGTCGAAGCCAGCATGTCCAGATGCACAAAACCCACCAGCCGCGCCACGATCAGATCCGGGAACTGTCCGGCCTGGTTGTTGAATTCCAGCACCTCGTCGTTATAGGACTGACGCGCAAAACCGATGCGGTTCTCGGTGCTGGTGATCTCTTCGCTGAGCTGCTTCATGCGGGCATCGGCCTTGAGCGTGGGATAGGCCTCGGCCAGCGCCATCAGACGACCCACCTGACCTCCCAGCACCTGCTCCGCAGCCATCAGAGCCCCCATGGCCTGCGCCTTGCCCGGCGACTGACGGGCCTTGTCGGCAGCGCTGACGGCCTCGCCTCGTGCGCGAATCACGGCCTCCAGCGTCTGGGCTTCGTGCTGCATATAGCCGCGTGCAACCTCCACAAGATTGGGAATCAGGTCATGACGGCGCTTGAGTTGCACGTCGATCTGCGCAAACGCGTTCTCCACCTGGTTCTTGTGCGTGCGCAAGCGGTTGTAGAGGGCAATTGCCCAGATCACGATCACTACAACCACTGCCAGCGCGATATATGCCGTCATACCCTCTCCCTGAAAATTTTCTCGCATCATAGCCAGTCCCAGAAAAAAGCCGCCGTGGCCTTTGGAGCCACGGCGGCAGTCATCGCGGCAACGCCGCCTACTTGGACAGATCGAGCTGGTATTTGCTCATGCCCTTGCCCGAGCCGTCATCGGCTGCCAGCACAGACACTCCCGTCAGGCCTGCCGCCTGGGCCACGCTCAAGGCATTGGTGCCGGAGCTGAACACCACCGGGCCGGTCGTCGTCACCTTGGCAAAGCGCCAGCTCTTGGCTGCGCCATTGGCCGCTCTGGTGATCTGCGGATTCTTGCGCACATACTCGATCACCACATCACGGTTCGCATCGAGCGATGCCCAGATGGCCGACGAGCCGTCGAGCTTGGGGATGAAGCTGGCACCGCTGGTGGCCCGGTAGTTGTTGGTGGCGATCACGAACTCCTGCGCCGTATCCATGGGCTTGCCCAGATAGCTCAGGTTCTTGATGCGGCTGCCCAGCGGCTGGGTCACATCGATCTCATACTGCACATCGGCGGTAGTGAACATATCGAAGTTGTAGCCCGGGAAGCTGCTGATCAAGGGCTGCTCTGCCGTCTTGTTCACATCGATCTGGTTGAAGCGCTTGGCTGCAGCTTCCAGCCAGCTCTTGATGTCGGCGCCGTTGACCTTCACCGCGTATACGGTGTTGGGGTAGAGATACAGGTCGGCCGCGTTGTAGATGGCGAGCGAGCCGGCAGCCACATCGGTGAAGTCCTTGCCGCCCTGGAAGCCGGATTTGAACGGCGCGCTCACCGACAGCACTGGCAGGCTCGCGTACTGGGGCAGATTGGCCTTGATATAGCTGGCCACATAGGCCTGCTGGGCCTGGTTGACGATCTGGATGGCACCGGGGTCGCCCACATCGGCAAACAGCGTGCTCATGCGGAAGTCAGTGCTGCCTATGGGCGTCTTCACGTAGCTGATGGCTGCCTGGTGCTGTGCCTCGATCAGCGGCGCGACGGCCGGGTCGGCATCCACAAACACCGTGGCACCCGCGGCATCCTTGTTCTGGATGTTGCGCAGCTCGCTCTTGCTGCCGGTCTTGGCCACGCTCCACTTCTTGCCGTCCCATTGCAGCGGCAACTGGATCACGCCCAGAGCCTTGCCCCAGGAGCTGGCCATGACCGCAGGCACGCCGTTGATGGTGCCAGCCTGGTTGTCCACACCGTTCTGGCTGTAGGCAGGCTTGGCCGACAGGTCGGGGAACACGCTGTGCTGATGGCCCATGACCATGGCGTCGATGCCCGCCACCTTGGACAGATACAGGCCGGGGTTCTCCATGGTGGCCGAATATGCCGAGCCGTCCAGACCGCCATGCAGCAGCGCCACCACCACATCGGCACCCTTGGCGCGCAGCTCTGGCACGTATTTGCCGGCAGCCTCCACCGCGCCCTCGGTGTAGACCTTGCCTTCGAGATAGCGCTTGTCCCAGTTCATGATGCCCGGCGTGGTGAAGCCGATCACGCCGATCTTGATGGGCAGCTTGACTTCCTTGCCATCGCTGCCCTTAGCCACCATGGTGCGCTCCAGCACGGCATAGGGCTGAACCAGCGGCTTCCTGGTCTTGCTGCTATAGACATTGGCCAGTACGGCTGGATAGCCGTTGCCCGCGCATTTCTGACTGGCATCCACGCCATCCACATCCAGACCGCCGCCCAGCACCTGGTTAAGAAAGGGCAGGCCGTAGTTGAATTCGTGATTGCCCAGCGTGCCCGCGTCAAAGCTCAACGCGCCCATGGCCTTGTACA
Source organism: Comamonas sp. F1-6 (assembly GCF_039581415.1). Taxonomy (NCBI): domain Bacteria; kingdom Pseudomonadati; phylum Pseudomonadota; class Betaproteobacteria; order Burkholderiales; family Comamonadaceae; genus Comamonas; species Comamonas sp. F1-6. The sequence goes on along the minus strand of NZ_JBCPWN010000007.1, from coordinate 117,330 downwards.
TGGACAGCTGCTGCGTGCAGGGGATGGGCTTGACCTCGGCCTCGTAGTCGGCCAGGGCCGTGCCCTGGATGGTGTCGCCGTTGTCCACCAGCAGCGTGTTGGCAAATTCCTTGCGAGCCGCACGAATCAGCGTGGCCGTGCGCTCGAAACCATAGGTCTTGTCTTCGGCCAGCTTGAAATAGTCATAGCTGCGCACATTGAAGTGCAGGTCCGTGGTCTCCAGAACGGCCAGCGTCGCCGTGGCAGGCTGCGCGGTCACAGGCGTTGTGCTGCTGTCGTCGCTGCCGCCGCAGGCGGCCAGCAATGCGGCACAGCCCACGGCCGTCAGCACATGGCGGCGTTGCTGCAATGCCGAGAAGAAACCGCCTGAGCGCAGCTTTGCGCCAGGCAAATCGAAATCCTGCATGGTTGACCCTGCTTGTTGAAAAACAGGCAGTGTCGGCAGGGCTTCTTACAGCATCGTGAAGGAAATTTGACGCTTTGAAACTGGGCTCAGGAACTCAGGCGCCGCGATTGCGCATCCAGTCCGCCGTGTTCATGAAGCTGGCCTTGAGGCGCGTGCGCAAGGCCTCGGGCACCTCGGTCTCGCCCATGGCCTGATCCATGCAAGCCACCCACTGGTCACGCTCCTGGATGCCGATGGAAAACGGCATATGGCGCATGCGCAGACGCGGATGACCGAAACGATCCTGGTAATAGTCGGGGCCGCCCAGCCAGCCGCAGAGAAACCAGAACAGCTTCTGGCGCGCGTCGGCCAGCGTGCTGCCATGGGCGGCGCGCAGTTCCTTGTAGCCTGGCTCCAGATCCATGAGGTCATAGAAGCGGGTCACCAGTTGCTGGACTTTCTCTTCCCCGCCTATCCATTCGTAGGGGGTATCAAACGGGGGCTTTTCTTCAATCTGCATGTGTAGCGGCTTTGCGAGTCAGTCCCGATTGTCGGACATGCGGCATGTCCGTACCCGAGCGCAGGAATGCGAAAACGCCAACAGCCGTCAGTACCGTCACGCAGGCCAGCACATCGAGCAAGCTGGAAAAGGCTAGGCCATAGGCCTTGAGCAGCTCGGCGGCTGATGCGCCTTGCATCAGCGCCAGCGCTCCCTGCATATTTCCGGTGACCAGCATCTGGGCCACGGCCGAGCCATGCGGCATGGACGGCCAGATGACCGCCAGCTCCCGCGCCAGCAGCGCTGCCAGCGCTGCCCCGACCACGGCCAGGGCAATGCCCTCGCCCGCCACACGCACGGTGCTGAAGATGCCCGTGGCCATGCCGGCACGCTCGCGCGGCACCACTGTCACGGCCAGCCCGTCCATCAGCCCCCAGGGCAGTCCTATGCCCAGACCGATCAGCAGCAGCGGCGCGGCCATCTGCGCCAGGTCCGAGCCGGGGGCGCAGCGGCCCAACCACAGCAAGCCCATGGCACAGACCAGCAGTCCCACCCCGCACAGCAGGGCGGCCGACAACCAGCGCGCAAGCCAGCCCGCCAGCAGCGGCACGCACAGCATGGGCAGCGACAGCACGAACATGCGCTGCCCGGCCGCGAGCGGTGCCAGACCTTCCACTCCGATAAAACGCAGCGGCAACAGCACCAGCAGCACCACAAAGGCGTAGGCCGGTGCTGCGGCCAGCAGCTGCACACCGACAAAGCGCGGATAGCGGAACAGCGACAGGTCCAGCATGGGGTGAGCACTGCGGCGCTCGATCTGTACAAAGGCCGCTGCCGCCAGCAGGGCAGCCGCCAGGGGCAGCCATGTGCGGCCATGCGACCAGCCCGTTTCCGGGACTTGCAGCATGCCCCAGGTCAACAGCGCCAGCGCCAGCGTGAACGACAGCGCGCCCGGCAGGTCCAGCCGCTGTGCCTGCGGATTGCGCGATTCCGGCATATGGCGCAGGCCCAGCAGCAGCGCAGCGGATGCCGCGGCGGCTGCGCTGAGCACTACGCTGCGCCAACCCCAGCTTTGCAGCAACCAGCCCGACAGCAATGGCCCGAAGGCCAGCCCAACACCAAAGGAGGTGCCCACGAAACTGAAAGCCCGGGTACGCCGGACACCATCGTAGGCCTGGGCCAGGCCTGCCGTGCCTGCCGCCAGTGCAGCGGCCGCGCCCAGTCCCTGCAGCGCCCGCAACAGATCGAAGCCGATGATGGCCCCCTTGCCTTGCAGGCAGACCTGCAGCAGCACGCTGCCCACCACGACGGCCAGCCCCGCAAGAAACACGCGCCGCCGCCCGTAGACATCGGCCAGTGCTCCTGCCGCCATCAATGTGGCGCCGAAGCTCAGCATGAAGGCATTGGTGACCCAGTTCAGCGCCAGAGGGCCACCGCCCAGAGCCTCACGCAGCGCCGGCAGCGCCACGGCCGGCCCGGTAAAGCTCAGCGGCATGGCCAGCGCGGCCAGGCAGACCGACAGCAGCACCCATGCGGGCGATGCGCGGCTGGTGCAAAAAGAAAGGTCCGCGTGCGGGCGGGATGGGGAAGTGGGGCAGGACATGGAGGGCTGGCGTCGTGAATCAATCAGAAATGAACGATAAAAGCTCTCCAATGAAACGAAAATAGCTTTAGCACTCCCCACAATCCCAACCAAAGGTTGCCAATCACCATGGACAGCTTCAGCGGACTTGAGTCCTTTGTACGTGCCGCCGATCTTCTGAGCTTTGCCGAGGCCGGTCGCGCACTCGGCATCTCGGCCTCGGCCGTGGGCAAGAACGTGGCGCGCCTGGAGCAGCAGCTAGGCCTGCGCCTGTTCCATCGCACCACGCGCCAGGTTCGCCTCACACAGGAAGGCAGCCTGTTCCACGAGCGCTGCCGGCGCATCCTCGACGAGCTGCACGATGCACGCGCCGCCATGCAGGCCGCCGCCGAAGCGCCGCGCGGCCGGCTGCGCGTGAGCCTGCCCACCATCGGCTACCGTTTTCTGCTGCCCGTGCTGCCCGAATTTCAGGCCCGCTACCCCGAGGTGGAGCTGGATCTGGATTTCAACGACCATCTGGTCGATGTCGTCGAAGCCGGTCTCGATGTGGTCATCCGCAGCGGCGAGCTGGCCGACTCGCGGCTGGTGGCGCGCCGACTCGGGCCGTTTCGCTTCATTCTGGCAGCCTCGCCGGCCTATCTGTCCGAGCGCGGCGTGCCGCTGACGCCGCCCGACCTTGCCGGACACAGCAGCCTGCGCTATCGCTTTCTGAACAGCGGCAAGCTCGAGGAGTGGACGCTGCCCGGGCTGCCGGCCATGCCCATCGCCCTGGTCTGCAACAATATGGAAGCCATGCTGGGCGCGGCCGCCTCAGGCCTGGGCCTGGCCTATATGCCCGACTTCCTGGCCCGCGACGCACTGGCGCGTGGCGAGCTCCAGCAGGTGCTGGCCGAGCAGCTCACGCATAGCGGGCAGTTCTCGGCACTCTGGCCCTCCAGCCGCCAGCTCTCGCCCAAGGTCAGGGCCTTTGTGGACTTTGCGAGCGAGCGGTTGTTCAAGGGCTAGCCTTAGAACATTCTTATTCCGCCGCCTGGCGCAGCGTGATCATCACGGGGCGGCTGACCACCTCGCGCAAGGCCCACCAGCCGGCCAGCCAGGCCAGCAATGCGCCCGCCAGCGCGCCCACCAGGGGCACCCACCAGAGCACATTCCACTCGAAATCGAACACCCAGCGCGCCAGCGCCCAGCCCACGGCAAGGGCCACGCAGCTGGCCAGAAAGCCGGCCATCAGGCCCACTCCGGCCAGCTCGGCGCTCTGCACCTGCTGCAGCAGGCCCGACCTGGCGCCCACGGCGCGCATGATGGCGTATTCGCGCGCTCTTTCCTCACGTGTGCCGGTGACGGAAGCAAACAGCACCACCAGCCCCGCCACCAGCGTGAAGCCGAACAGAAACTCCACGGCGCGTATGACCTGGTCCATCACCTGCTGCACCTGGGCCAGCGTGCTGCTCAGGTCGACATTGGTGATGTTGGGAAATTCATTGACCAGTGCATTGTCAAAGCCCTTGATGTCGGGCGCACGATAGGCCGCCAGATAGGTCACGGCCACGTTCTCCAGGTGCTGCACGGGGTAGATCACAAAGAAGTTGGCGCGCATGGAACTCCAGTCCACCTTGCGCAGGCTGGTGATGCGGGCTTCGCTTTCCTCGCCGCCGATATCGAAGCGTAGCGTGTCGCCCAGCTTCAGGCCCAGAGTCTTGGCAATGCCTTCCTCCATGCTGATCGCGCCCTGCTCGCCCGCCTGCCAGCGGCCGCCCACGATCTGGTTGTGATCCGGCATGGTTTCGGCAGTGGAGATATTGAACTCCCGGTCCACCAGGCGCTTGGCACGGTCTTCCTCATAGTCATCGGGGCTGACGGCCTTGTCGTTAACGGCGATCAGCCGGCCGCGAATCATGGGATACCAGTCATAGCTGTGCACGCCAGCCTTTTTCAGCGCAGCCTGAAAGTCCTGCGCCTGATCGGGCTGGACATTGATCACAAAGCGATCGGGCGCATTGGCCGGCGTGGCCTTGCGCCAGCTGGCAATCAGGTCGGTGCGCAGCAGCACCAGCAGCACCAGGGCCAGCAGCCCCACGGCCAGCGAGCTGACCTGCACCACGGCATACACGGGCTTGGCCGAGACCTGACGCGTGGCCATTACCAGCCATCGCGGCGCCGTGGCCTCATTGACCACCTGGCGCAGCAGCTTGACGGTCAGCCAGGCCAGGCCCGCAAACAGCAGCACGGCGGCGGCAAAGCCGCCCACGGCAATCAGGCCCAGCTTGATGTCGCGGCTGGCCACCATCAACAAGGCAGCAAAGCCCGTCACGCCCACACCCAGCACCAGCCACGACGCTGGCTTGAGCGCCCCCAGATCGCGCCGCATCACGCGCAGCGGCGGCACCTGCGCCAGCTGCAACACGGGCGGCAGGCCAAACGCCAGCAACAGGGTCAGCCCCATGCCCATGCCGAACAATGCGGGCCACAGGCTCGCCGCAGGCAGGGCGGACTCGACCAGTCCGGCCAGCAGCCAGACAAACACATGGTGCACGGCCCAGCCCAGCAGCACGCCGGCCGCGCTGGCGGCCAGGGCAATGCTCACGAACTCCACCACATAGGCCAGGGCAATACGCCGCTGACTCTGGCCGAGCACGCGCAGCATGGCCGACGCATCGAGATGGCTGTTGGCAAAAGCACGCGCCGCCAGTGCCACGGCCACGGCCGAGAGCAGCGCCGAGAGCAGCGCCACCAGACTCAGGAACTTCTCGGCCCTGTCCAGGGTCTGGCGCATCTCGGGGCGGCCGCTTTCCAGCGATTCCACACGCACGCCATGCAGGCTCTTGGCCAGCTCCTGCGCCCAGCCCAGATAGTCCTGCGCAGCCCGTTCTGCGCCGCGCCCGGCGTCTGCCTGCGCAGCCACGGCCAGTCGATAGGTGATGCGGCTGGCCGGCTGTACCAGGCGCGTGGCGGGCAGGTCGGCGCTATTGATCATCACACGCGGGGCAAAGCTCATAAAACCCGCGCCACGATCGGGCTCGATGGCGATGATGTGCGAGATATGAAAGCTCGCATCGCCCAGCAGCAGTCTGTCGCCGAGCTTCAGGCCCAGCGCCTCCAGCAGCGGCGCATCGACCCAGGCATGGCCGCTTTCGGGAATCGCCCGCACTTCCAGATCCGGCTGGCCCGTCCCCTGGTTCAGATGCAGCACGCCGCGCAAAGGATAGCCGGGCTCCACGCTTTTGAGCGCCACCAGACGGCTGGCACCACCCTGCTCCTGAGCGGCCCGCGCCATGGTCGGAAAGCTGGCCGTGGCCACGGTCTGCAGCCCCTGCTGCCTGGCCTGCTGCACAAAAACCGCGGGAGCGGGGTTGTCGCTGACCACAACCACATCGCCGCCCAGCAACTGACGGGCGTCACGCTGCAGGCCGGCCTGCAGGCGGTCGGCAAAAAAACCCACCGAGCTCAATGCCGCCACGGCCAGCAGCACGGCCACGATGATCAGGCGCAGCTCGCCAGCGCGCAGATCGCGCCAGAGATTGCGCAGCCCCAGAATCCAGACAGATGATGCTTGCATGGTCTGCACGATAGCGCAGCGGCCTGCCGCCATGCCCAAACTGCATGGCAATGCCCTGCTGGAGCGGGACGATAATCGATGCCTTCAGACGGAGGCCAGAACGTGGAAGTGATCTTGGTGGTGGCCCTGGGGGCTGCGGTGGCAGGCTTTGTACAGGGGCTGTCGGGCTTTGCCTTCGGCATGGTGGCCATGTCGTTCTGGGCCTGGGTGCTGGAGCCGCAGCTGGCCGCCGTGCTCTCGGTGTTCGGCTCGCTGACGGGGCAGATCATTGCGGCCTTCACCGTGCGGCGCGAATTTCACTGGAAGTCGCTGCTGCCGTTTATCGCCGGCGGTCTGGCCGGCATTCCCATGGGCGTGGCCGTGATGCCGCATCTCAATATGGACTGGTTCAAGTTCGGCCTGGGCTGTCTGCTGGTGCTGTGGTGCCCCACCATGCTGCTCAGCGCCCACCTGCCCCGGCTGACGCTGGGCGGCGGCCTGCTGGCCCGCTGCAGCGATGCGATTGCGGGGCTCATCGGCGGCGCCATGGGCGGGCTGGGCGGCTTCAGCGGCACCGTGCCCACGCTGTGGTGCACGCTGCGCGGCTTTGAGCGCCATGTGCAGCGCACGGTGATCCAGAACTTCAACCTCTCGGTGCTGGCCGTCACCATGGCCAGCTATCTGGCCACCGGCCTGGTCAAGCCCGCCATGTGGCCCTCGTTCGCCATCGTGCTGCCGGCCGTGCTGGTACCCGTGATCTTCGGCACCCGCGTCTACAAAGGCGTGAGCGATGCCCGCTTTCGCCAGATCGTGCTGAGCCTGCTGACCTGCTCGGGCATCGCCATGCTGGCGGCATCCGTGCCGCGGCTGTTCCTGGCACCCTAACGTAAAACTGCCTACGGCAAGGCTGATCGCAAGCCACTACCATCTGCGGCATGAATGCCGCGCCTACTGCCCCCACACCTGAACTGACCGCCTTTGCCCACGCCATCCCCAAGATGGAGTTGCACTGCCATCTGCTGGGCACGGTCAGAAAAAACACCTTCATCGAACTGGTGCAGCGCGCCAAGGCGCCGCTGACTGCCGAAGAGATCGAGGCTTTCTACACACGCGGCGAAAAGCCCGTGGGCGTGCTGCGCGTGCTGCGCGCACTCGACGAGTGGCTGCTGCAGACGCCGGCCGATCTGGAGCGCATTACCTATGAATATCTGCGGGATGCCGCCGCCCATCAGGTGCGCTATGCCGAATTCTTCTGGAACCCCACGGGCACGGTGCAATGCTCGGGCATGAGCTATGCCGCCGCCCAGCAAGCCATCCTGGCCGGCGCCACAGCAGCGCAAAAGGATTGCGGCATACGTGGCCGCCTGGTTCCGTCCATCGACCGCGAAGCCCCGGCCGAGGCCGCCGTGCAGATGGTGCAATGGATGCTGGACAACCGCCATGACGATGTGCCCGGCATCGGCATCGACTACCGTGAAAACGAGCGCCCGCCCGAGCTGTTTGTCGAGGCCTATGCGCTGGCGCGCCAGAACGGCCTCAAGACCACGGCCCATGCCAGCGAGTTCGGCCTGCCCTGGAACAATCTGCAAACGGCCATAGAGACTCTCAAGGTGGACCGCGTCGACCACGGCTACACCGTCATCGACAACCCCGAGCTGGCCCGGCGCTGCGCCGATCTGGGCATTGTGTTCACCGTGGTGCCGACCAATTCCTACTACCTGCGCACGCTGGCACCCGAGCGCTGGGCGCTGGACCACCCGATACGCCAGATGCCCGGCCTGGGCCTTCGCGTGCATCCCAACACCGACGACCCCACGCTGCACCATGTGGACCCCACAGGGGCCTGGACCAAGATGGTCAGCGACTTTGGTTTTTCGATTGCCGACCTCAGGGACTTCATGCTCAACGGCATCGATGCGGCCTGGATAGACGAGAGCGAAAAGCGCAGCCTGCGCCAGCAGTGGAGCGCAGAGTTCGATGCATTGAGCAGCACACACCACTTCTAATCAAATATCGCTGCAGCGCTTTCCATAAAGTGCCTTCAGCTATCAAAATCAATTCAAGCAGGCAGAACACCCGCCTCCTCTCCTAACGACCATCTGCCCTATGCCGTCAGACAAGCCCTCCAGCCTTGAAGAGATTCAGGCGTCCATTGCCAAACTCAGAGTCACCGAACAGCAACTCGAGACCACCGCGCAGAAGTACGAAAGCAAGATGCAGAGTTCGAGGAAATGGAACTATCTTGCCGTGGCCATGGCCGTGGTGGTCTGCGCCGTCGCCTGGATCAACCAGGCTTCGCCCTGGCTGCGCTGGGGCGTGCTGCCCGTGGTGCTTTTCATGGTGCTGTTCTTCGAAGGCATGCGTCGCCTGCTGGGCGTGACCATGCAAAGCAGCATGCGCCAGCTCAAGACCCAGATCCGCACACTGGAAACAAGGATGGCCGAGATACAAGCCACAGTGAAAGATCAGCCATGACTGCCGCCAAACCCGTTCGCGTTCTCATGGTCTGCACCGGAAGCGGACACGCAAAAACGAGTTAATCACAGGCATTTAATCAATCAAATCAATATCTTGCGGCATCAATCGCACAGGAGTTGGAGCCTGTTGATAGCGTGTTTTTCACACAAATAAAATCAATCACTTAACCATCAGTTAGGTGACACGTTGCGGGCCTTTCCGGTCTCCCGCAAAATTTCAGCCACACCAAACAAGAAAAACGCCCCGATACCGTGATTGGTATCGGGGCGTTTTGTCTTTATTGGATCTGTTCGAGCAGCCTGCGGTCTGCAGCAATCTGCCCGTTCAGCAGCCCTACCTGGGAATCTCGCTTTTTGACCAGGTTGCCAAGGCCTCCAACCAGACCTGCGCCCTCTGCAGCAAGGGTTGCGAGTCGCTGGTGCTGATCTGCGAGATCTCGGCAGGCAGCGGCGTCACTGGCAAGCTGGGCGTTGCGGGTAGCGGCGCTACGGATGTCGTGCTGCAGGCCTGCAATGCGAACAGCATCAGCAGTGCGCCCAGCCTCCAGGCGGGCCAGTTCTTGCGTGTAGTCATGGGTGTTTTCCTGTTGGGCAGTGCCGTGTTCAACCACGGCCTCTGCTTTTTTTTCTGTCACTGCTTGTGATTGCTTGGCCTGAGCTTCGCCCTGGCTTGCCTGAGTTGATTCAACGCGGGCGGCTGCAGCATCCGCCCGCCAGCCCTGAGCCACCCAGCCAGCGGCAAATGCCAGCGTCAGCAGTAGCCCGAAGGTTATGGATTGGGCGCGACTGATCATGCCGCGACACCCGCCATCGCCTCAAGAGCTTGGGCATAGTTTCGTGCCCACTTCGCCCGTAAGTCCGCCCGCTGCTGGGCGCTGCCGCGTGCCCAGGCTCCTGGGCGCCATGTGCGCAGGTACAGCTGCCACGCCCCTTCCTCATCTCCAACAGCCGGCAAGCGTTGCGCATCTGTAAACATCAGCAGCCGCGCCACAGCAGCAGAAAGCACATCATCTGCCTCCAATTGCTCCCATATAGCGCGCGGCTCGAATGCCACACCTCGCGCGGCACAAACGATGCTCAGCCAGTAGCGACTTGCCTCGTGCAGGTACACCCCCCAAACACCGCCGCGACTCGACTGTGTGCCCTGCTCAAACTGCCAGAAGCCCCGCGCCGGCCCCTTTGCCCCAGGGCGTCCATGCACAATCTGATAACGATCCTTGAAACGGCTTTCCTGCAGGCCCGACGCGAGCAGGTACACGCGAGCCTGGGGCGTGTCCATGGCAGCGGGCAGCAAGGCCATAGCTGGACCGATGGCATTGGAAATAATGGATCCGAGCGTCATTCGTCGTCACTCCTTCGCATTGGGTGCGAGCTGACCCACCAGCGCACCACATTGAGGCCAAGACCTGCTAGAACAGCAAGGCCGAAGATCACGCTGGCCACCGACGGCCAGGAGTTGAAAAGCAGCGGCTGCAAGCCGGATGCCAGAGCACCGACCAGTAGCAACGTGTAGCGCGCACGCGCCAGCAGGTACGAGCGGCAGATATGAGAGTTGAGCCGGCAGATGCAGGCCCAGCCAATGCCCAGGCAGATACCCAGATTGACCACTGCCAGCAGTTGATGGGTTTGCCACGTCATTGCGCACCTCCACGCTTGAACGACAGGAATTGGGCCCAGACCCATTTGCCGAGGCGAATCCAGTCCTGGCCGACACCACCAATGAACAGCGCCACCGGCGACAAGAGCCAGCGCGTGTCTTCCTTGCCCAGCCACATGCCGATCATGTCGGCCACATTCACAGTCACCATCAACGCGGTACCGCAAATGAGCGCGAAGAAGTTGACTGCGTTGAACCGGGTCGACGGCTCACGCCTGCCCAGCGCCCAGGCCGCCCCAATGGCCGAAGACAGAACGATCACCGCGTAAGGCCCCACCACGGCCGCGAGTGCCGGCGAAAAGACCACGCCCACCACAGTCACAGAGACCGCTACCGGATCGAGATTGCTTGTCACATACCCCCCCTCTCTTGTTCGTAAATCACCCAAGCCGCGATACACGCCAGGATCGGCACCACGGCATCCAGAACAGAGCCGGCATTCCAGGCACGCGGGTCAAACCCACCCCACCAGGGCATGCCCGTGCGGTGCCCGCCAGCAAACGCCTGAATCCATCGGTATTCGGCCTGAGTGTGCTCGCGCGCCAGCCACCAGCTGCAGGCCAGCGCGCCACCCAACCACCAGTTGCCCAGCACCAGGCCAACCAGGGCCTGGGCCAGAATGGCGATCAGCGCGTGAATCAAGGGTGTCCAGTCCATGGCTACAGCTCCAGTGCGTGCGCGCAGATAAAGAGCTCATCCACCTGCTGGGCACTGAGACCCAGCTGCTCGGCCGCCCACAGCACCGTGGGGCTGGTGCGCTTCCAGTTCAGGACCTCGTTCATGGCTGCATCGAGCATGGTCTGCTGCTCGGCATCCGTGAGCGACTCACACAGCTGCTGCAGGCGATCCCAGAGAGATACGCCCTGCCCATCCACCTGCTGCATCAGGGCCAGCTTGGCTTGCCAGCGGGCGACTTCGGGCGGCACTCGCGGTGGCGATGCATCACCACTGCCCGCAAACACCCTGTCAGGCGTTGAAGGCGCCGGGATCTCATAGGCAGCCAAGGGGGGTACGGGTGCGCTCAAGTTGACATGCCACCCTGGAATGAGCGCCATCTCCGGGATGGCACCCTCAGGGGTCTCAATCACTGAGCCTGTGGGCCGCTGAATCCTCCCAACGACATCGACTGCCACATCCTCTATATAGGAGGGCCATGCGTTTTCAACGATCCACGGTGCTAGGGCGAGGCGAGCGGCCGACTCGCTGGCAAATTGGAGGTACATCATGCTGTGAGCCTTTGGAGTTGGGCGTCTGTGATACGGCCGCTGTAAACCGCCAAGCGCGAGATGCATCCACCCAAAAATCCGTTGTTCGAAATACTGCGTCCTAGGCGCAGCTGGGAAAGATTTGCAGGGAAGTCGCGCGGGCGGGTCGTGTCTTTCGTAATCAGCGAGCCTGCAGCCAGTGCCGCGGCCTTTCCTGTCGCGTCAAAGCTCATGCCTATGCCGAGTGGGCGCCCCGCAATGTTGCCGCCAGACTGACCGACACCTCCCTTGTTGACCCACCAGTTGGTGCGATTGTTCGAGCCGGAAAAATAGGCATATGCATGGTCTGCATTGGTATCGGCTGGGTTGTGCGCGCTCCAGATATACGCATTGGCAGTGTTAGCCAATGCCAGGCCTGCCACTGATGCCACCACAGCCCCAACAGGCGGCAAAGTGTGATCGATATGCAGAAGGTCTGCGGCTCGCGTCACCGCAGTGCTGATAGTCGGGATGAACGAGGTTGCAAACTCGCCTTGCTCAAACTGTCCGCATGCAATCTCGCAGTTGACAACGTCAGTGTCTCCAGGCGTTCCAAAAATTGCCGCGACAAACGTAATTCCTTCGCCAATGGTCAACGCCAAGCTGTAACGCGCCCATCGGTCAGTCAAAATCAACGGCGGCGAATAGATATTGCTCCCATCCGACTGACGCACCCGAAGCATTACGCGATTGGATGGTGAGTCGGGCAGTAGTCTTAGATACATCGAAAACACATGACGCGTGCCGGCAACGACGGGCACAGACGTGTTGTAGATGCAGGCCGCATCGGGTGAGATCGAGTAATTGCGCAGACCAAGCACACGTACATGGTTACCGCTACCGTTAAAGCCGGTGCCAACGCTCCACTGCGCCGCCGATCCTTTTACCCAACCCTGAGACATATCTGCGGCATAGGTCAGCAAATTGGTTCTCGTCTCCTCCACAAGCAGGCCCTGGCAGGCTCCGCTCGCGAGGTCAAAGTCAATACGCGGCGCATTATTTGCCACGGTACGCAACTTGCCGTCAGGCGCAAAGCATGTTGCGGTGCTGGCCCGCACACAACTGATGCGAGGATCCACGCGGCCAGAGTTTGCGAAGTCCAGAAGCAAGCTGGGCCGAATGCCTGGGAAATCTGTGATAGTTGTCATGCATAGTTCTCCGTAAGGCTGCGCACCACGCCATCGAGGCCATGGAATTTCTTAATCAACTGGGTGTCGCTGACACGCTCATGCCACACTTCCCCTGGCTGGCTGCTGCGCGCGTTGCGGTATACCTGCAGCGCTCCGACAACATCCTGAAAAGCCAGAAAGCCCAGGTGCTGATTGCTGGGCACCTGGTCAGACCCAGACCCCAAGGCTGTCAACGCAAGGCATGCGGCAGCCAGGGTAGTGATCGCCGTCTGGGTAGCGACACTCACAGGCAGCTTGTCCACAAAGACGCCGCTCGGCGTGCCGTCTGCAGCGATGGCCAGGCGCACCGCCCCATTGGTAATGAGTTGCAGGATGTCTGCGCCGGGGAAGTTGAGACCGGTGTTTTCGTCGGCTGCGCCGCGCAGACTGGGCGCCGCCGCAGTGCCAGCAGCAAACTTACCGACGCCAACGCCATCGCGCACCGCCTGATAGCTATTGACCAGTGCAGCCGCCTGCGCGGCCAGGTCGCGCAAATAGCCTTGGGTGGGCATGATTGCGTAGGCTTGGACCGTGGCCGTGCTGCCTTTGTAGTTCGGGCTGATGCGCAAGCTGGTGCCGCTCACGATGGACGTGATCTCATAGACCTGCGCGTCCGGCCCCAGGAAGGTTTCGCCGACCGCTGCACCATCCACCCATGAGGTGCCTGTGCCGGTGATGACGTTGCTGTTGTTGGTCACCGCGACGGTGCCAGTTCTGTACCAGGCCATTTCTGCTCCTTATGGATTGGTGCTTGTCGGAATGGGTACGGCGTTACCGTCCACGATGAGGTGAGTGGCATCCGACACGTCGATGCCAACCGGGACACAGACCACACCAGGGGGCGTAATCTCCGCCACGACGGATTCGGGACACTCAAGGATCTGAAAAATGGCGGTCTCGCCAGCTCGGTGCATTGCGTAGCGCATTGGTGTTACCTCTTGTGGAGCGTTGCTTGCAAGAACACATTGGCTGATGGGGTCTGACTTCCTGCGCTCAGCCGAAGCTCAATGGAGCGGCCGGCCCCGTTTCCAGAAAACGCGAAAGCGAAAGCACCATTGCCTGGATAGTTGAGGCTGCCAATAACGATGCTTTGAACGGCTCCGCCATCCACATAGAGCGTCAAATACACGGCCTCATCACGAAAATTGATGAAGTTGAAGGACCCGCCGTAATGAACGACGCATGTCATCGCGCCGTCGAACGCAGGCACCCACAAAGCCGTGTATGTGGATGCGGACTGGGCGAACAACGGCACTGCAGCCGCGTTGTCCTCCAGGTTCCCGGTAGTGATGACCTTTTGCGCAGTGAGCGTGCCACTGAAGGTGCCCGATGCGCCGGAAAGGTTGCCGGAGAAGGTCGCGTTTCCGTTCTCGATGCGCAGTCCTGGCGCATAGATGTTGCCGCTGCTCTGGATCTCGATGTATCTGCCGTTATTGGCATTGCCCAACAAGATGCCATTCGGACCAATGTGAAAGCCACTCTGCCCCGCCGGCGGCCACACATAGCCCCAGAAGCCGCCCGCGTTCAGGCCATTGCCATTGATGGTGATGCCCCCAATCGTTCCCGCAGTGCTGTAGATCGTGCCGCGCACGGTGACGCCCGAGAATTCGGCCATCCCATCTGGGCGCAATATCCAGCCGCTGGAGCCGGCAACGTAGTTGCTTGACTTCAAGCTGCCGCCGATCACGCCATTGCCGGCGGTAAGCTGGCTGGCACTGATGGCCGTGGCCTGGATCTTGTCAGCCAGCAAAGTGCCAAAGCGCCCGAAGAGCACCGTCACGTTGTTGATGTAAGCGGCATCCATATAGACGCCGGCAGGCACCACCACCCCGTTGATGGTTTGCGCCGTGGTCTGCACCGAGAACGGCTTGACGTTGGACACGCCAGCCGGCGAGCCGCTGGGCGCAGCGATCCAGAACGAATTGGCCATAACACCAAAGTCGATGGTTGGGCCGGCAGTGCCATTGGATGTGCCCGAGAGGGCAAAGCCGCCAACCACCTTCTGATCGCCCTGCGACAGTTGCATGCGCACGGAATACAGAGCGCCGAGGTGGCCGGTCTCATTGGCGCGCACCGACTGCTCGGCCTGGATGGCTGCCACCGCGTTATTGGCCGTGGATTGAGCCGTGGCTGCTGCAGCCGCAGCATCCGTGGCCACCTTGTCCGTCGCAACGATCCAAGCCGTGCCGCTCCATCGCTTGGGCGTGTTGGCACCACCAGCGGTGTCGATCCAGAGGTTTTGCGCCAGCCTGTCGGCTGCGGCCGGCTGTGAGCTGCCAAAGATCACCTTGCCCTTGCCACCAGCTGCATCACTGGCCGCCTGAGCCGCCTGCATAGCTGCGTCATGATTGCCTTCAACCACGGCCTGCAGCTGTTGACGTTGGCTCGCTTCTGCCGAGACAGCATCCGCCCGAGTCGTTGCCTCCTGATCGATGGCGGCAGACAGGCTCTGCTGCCCGCGCTGTGTTTCTGCCGCCAGCTGCTGCCGGGCTTGCGCTTCGGCGGCATCAGCATCCGCACGAGTCTTGGACTCCTGGGTCAGCGCTGCCCCCTGCGCACCAACCACGGCCGCCAGTTCCAAGCGCTGCTGGGCTTCTGCAGCCAAACCGTCTGTGATTGCGGCGCTGAGTTGATTGCGAGCGAACGCTAATGCATCGGCAGCCTGCTCGCGATTGCGCTCACCCGAGAGGATGTCTCGCAGCAACGCTTCAGCGGTCTTCTCTGCATCGCGCTCATTGCGCCTGGTGGCTGTCACCGTAGCCGTGATCGCCGGCACATCCAGGGCACTGAGCGTCAGCTCGGCGCTGCCAATGCGCTGCTGCAAGGCATCCTGATCGGCCTGGTATTCGGCCCGCGTGACCCGCAGGGCGATCTGACCGCCAAGTGCATCCAGATTGCTCTCGGCCGTGGTCAGCCGTACCAATGCCCCCTGCAGCTCCAGTGCATCAGCCTTTTGCGTCAGCCGACCGTTGATGCTGTCGAGCTCCTGCGTCACAGTGATCAGGCGCGCATCGATCCCTTCATAGAGGAGTAGATCCGCAGGCGACAGCACAGCCTCAGCGATCTTGCCGTCCACATAAGCCGTGCTGGCTTTGAGCAGCATCTGGCCCTGCACCGCATCGAGCAGAATCTGCAGCGTGGTCACATGCTCATTGGTCTGCTCCAGGCCGTAGATCTTGACCTGGCCAGTGGCCGGATCGACATACACGCCGGCGTCGGTGATTCGCTCCAAGGCCTTATCTGCGGCCAGTGCCGCCTCGAGCAGACCCTCGGCCATCTGATTGATGTTGCCGCGCACAGACTGATTGAGAGCATCCTGCTGCTGGGCGGCCGTGACCAGGCTACGCCCGAGCGGGCCGTTGTCCTTGTCCAGCAGATCGATGCGCTGGCCAAGGCTGTTGGCCAACCACGATTCAGAAATGTGACCGCCCAGCGCCTCTTGCACCTTCTGCAGGTCCTGGCCAGTCTCCACCACCACAGGACCGGTCGGCAGGCCGGACAGCACGCCATCAACGGACTGGTGCTTGGCCCAGATGCTCCAGGTGGTAGCCGGGTCGCTGGCAAAGGAGGCAGGCCCGCCAAAAGCCTCGGCCACCTGGCGCGCTGCAGAGAACTGCGCCCCGGCACCCTCGGCCGCATAGATGATGGTGCGGGCATGGCCGTGGCCCTGGGTGTAGCTCGCTACATCCCAGGTGACCTGCACGCTGGTGAACATGCCCACCGCAGCAAGGCCCGTCACCTGTGGTGGTGGCGTCAGATCCGGCTGCTGGATCTGGTCAAAGCTCTGGTCCAGGGTGATAGCAAAGCGCACGATGCCGTTGGCCAGTTGCCCAGCGGTATCGATGGCTCGCAGGCCAAAGGTCCATAGGCCGGCCTGCGGCTTGGTCGTCTCGAACTGGGCCGTGTAGATGTCGCCTGCCTCGCCCAGGGGCTGCATGTCATCCCACATGTCCACACTGAGCGAAATATCGCCGGGCAGGTAGCGGATCTGCACTCCTGCGAATGCCGCAGGCTTGTCGCTGGCGTACAACCAGGCGAAGCGGCGCAGACCACCGGTAACCTGCTGGACCACAAACGTGCCGGGGTTGCGCGGGGGCAGCTGCGTCATCGTCGTGATGTAGAGCAGCGTTGCAGACTGCCCGGTCTGGCCGCTCGCATTGAACGGGCGCACGACAATCAGCCACTCCCCGGCTCCATCGATGCGGAAAGTGCTGCGCGCGCCCTGGGCGTTGCCGTCCACTAGGCGCAGCTCGGACCCGTCACGGCCTGCCCATACCTGGGCATGGTCGCAATCGCCCTCCACATCCCAGACACAGGACAGCTCATACCACTCGGTGTCGCCCTGCAGGTTGACTTTTTCGGACACGCGCAGGTTTTTGACGACAGGGCGGCCCAGCTGGGGAATGCTGCTCTGGTTGGGCGCGGGCACATAGGTGCCGTTGAGTACGTAGTCCCAGAACTCAGGCCCTTCGGGCACGGCCGTGATGCGCGCGCCCTTGAGATCCGACTCGGGATCGATGCCAGTCACGCGAACGCGATAACCGGGCGTGGCCTTGAAGTCGTAGCACCACAGGGTGTCGTGCGCGGGGTTGCCGATGCCTTCGCCGGGGAAGTCCAGATCTGCAGGCCATTCGCCCACGAGGGTGACAACATCCGACTCGACCGCCAGTGCCTGCACAGGCCACACACGGTAGTCACGCGCGCCAGGCACGCGCAGGCCGATGTGGGCAGAAGCCAGGGGCGGTACCGGCTCATCCAGGGTCAGTTGCACCTGGGCGCCGACGCGCTTGGCAGCCATCACCCGGCCGCCAAAACCCCACTGTGTCAGATCATGGGACACAGACAGCACCGACAGCCGGCGATAGTCCAGATGCTCAATGTCTGCCGTGTAGTGCACGGTCTTGTACTGGTACAGGCTCTGGGCCAGGTGGTAGCGGGCCATGACAGCGGCATGGGCCTCGCTGGTGATGCCCTCGCCCGTCACGCGGGCCGGGCTCAGCATGGTGGTCACGCCGGGGGCCATCACACGCAGGGTCGTCATCTCCCAGGTGTCACGGTTCAGCCATTGGTACTCGATGCCATCGGCAGCATTGCTCAGCGCGTAATCCACGCTGAAACCGCCCTTGAGCATGTTGGCCATATTGACCACGGCGCTGTTGGGCTGGCCGTTGGTCACAAAAACGGCGGTGGGACGGCTGCCGTCGGTCCAGGCGAACTCAGCCATACCGGCCAGAGCAACCTCGTCGCAGAAGGCGCCCAGCGACATGCTGGGGGTGATCCACTTGTCATAGGTGTAGCCGCGCGCCGCGCAGTGCAGCATGAAGGACTTCAAGCCCTCGATGTCGATCTGCTCATCGGATAGGCCAAACCCAAACTGCAAGACGCGCTGACCTTGGCTGTCCGTCGCCCACACGCCTCGCAGCGTCTGCAGAAGGATGGCGCCGGGGTTGGACAGTCCATCAGCGCGCGTGGTGGCCGTGGCCCAGCCAGTGCCTGTCCAGATCGGCATGGGCTTGGCGCGGTAGGTGGCACGAACCTGGTCCAGGCTGCCGCTGAGCTGACCGGATGCGCGGATCTTGATGCCGATGCGGCCCCACTGGCTGTAATCCGTTGCGTCGGCCTGCACGCTCTTGAGGGACACCCAGGTGAACTTGCACGCATCGCCAGAGCCGCCATCGTTCCAGCGCGGAACGCCCAGCTTGGCCCGCACCTCATACTGGCCGGGCGCCACATCAAACGAGAAGGTGCGGCGCAGGACATCGGTGCTGGCATTGGTCAGCGTGCTGCTGCTCAGCGTGGCCCAGGCAGGCGCACCGACTAAACGCGCCTGAATCGTCAGGTCGACCCAGTTGGCATTGATATTGCCTTTGCCGCCTACGTCATACAACTGACCCTCGATGTCCAGCTGCAGCACGCCGGCACCGGCCGAGCCCGTACGCGTGATCCAGTCGCCGCCGTTGACGAACTCCGCCCCGGCCACGGCGTCCACATTGCTATACAGCGGCACGTTCTGGCTGGTCATGCCGGAAAAGCCGTTGTAGTAGACGCTCACATCGGAATAGTTGCCTATGGGCGTATCTCCGATAGCGAGATCTGCAACGCTGTGGACGTTGATGCCGCCGAGCAAGATAGTGCTCAGGTACTGGTCATCGCCCTCGTACCAGGCATAGGACTTGCTGGCAAGGTCGGGCGTCACGCGCATCTCGCCCCAGAGGACGGGAATAGGCTCATATGGCCGCGCGGTGTTACGTTGATCGCTCAGGCTATAGACCTGCTTCTGGGCCAGAGACTGTGCCGATGGGATCTTGGGGCCCAGCACCTTGTTGATGAGCACCGAGCCGGCAATGAAGACGCCCGCCTGAATGGCAGAGATCCAAGTGCCCGCAGCAGCTGCCACGTAAGTGCCGCCTGCAGCGCCATAGATGGCGGACGCGATCCCGCCGGAAAAGTAGGTCAGTGCGGCAAGGGCCACCAGTTGAAGTGCGGATCGGCGCAGCACGGCGCGGCATGCGATCAGCTGCCCATGCTTGGGAAAGGTCCGCGCCCACATGGTCTGCGGCACCACGGCCCCGCCAATCATGACGGTCCAGGCGCCCGAGTGAATTCCCGGCACATGGCGCTCGAGGAAGGATGCCAGGCTTTCTCCGGGCTGCAGGTCTGCCAGCACGTTGCGCTGACCGTCCAACGTCAGCGCATTGGGCGAGACGACCAGACGCCCCGCCATGTCCAGCACATCGGCGGAGACTCCGCCTACGGCAGCCACAGCAGCAGATTCAGCGCGATTCACTTCCATCGGTAATAGCCCTCAACAACCAGGCCGTAGCCCTGCAAGTCCTGCACCCGGTGCAGCACTGACGCCCCCAACTTGTGGGAGGTGTGCAGCACATGCGGTGCGTAATTGGTAAACACGAAAATGCCGATGTGCCCCGCCTGCGCGGCATCAAAGTCGCGCATCAGGACGGCATCACCATCCAGAGGCTGCTCGACGGCCGTACCCAGCTCATCGCAGTAGCTGGCAATGGCAGCCGCCTGGTCCACTGACCCCAGCGGACGCGCGCGCTTTCCGGCCAGCACCACCTGACGGCCAAACAGCTCACGCTGCACCAGCAGGGCCAGGTCTGCGCAGTCCATGTGGCGCGGGCAGTAGGGGATGCCGACAAATCGGTCTAGTTGCAGGGCGTCCAGCATCAGAAGACCCCCGGCAAGGTGTGAGGGTTGACGATCTGCTGGCATGCGGCACGCCGCACGATCTCATCGACACTGCAAGAGGCCTGGGCAGCTGCGCCGCTGATGCTCACGCTGGAAATTGGCAACCAATAGACATGCTGATGCAGATCGGACTTATCGCGCGGCACGATGATCAGCTTGGCCATCGTGGTGGTACCTGGCTGCAGGCGTTCCAGCTCGTCGCTGACGCCTCGGCCCACGTTATCGATGCTCAGACGCATGCGCGGCGCCTGGCCGGAAACGTCGTCAGGCAGAGTGAAGCTAAAGGGCAGGCCGATGTAGCTGATGCCACGGCTCACAAAGTCCTGCACGTCATTGCAGATGCACATGGACTCCGAGAAGCTCCGATTTGTGATCTCCAGCAACTCGATATGCCCAACATCGTTGGTAAGGCGCTGATTGCGCGTGCGGAAGTCGTTCATCGCAGGTACTCCAATGTGGCGCTTCGGCGGCTCAGCCCAAACCCGCCAGACATAGGCTGGAGCTGACCTAGCGCACCATCCTTGAAGCGAACGGAGCGCAGCGCATTCGTGCGAGGGTCCTGAAAGTCAAACCAGCCAATACGCTTGATGTCATTGAAGTACCACGCCTCAAAGCTATTGGCATCGTCTGACGACTCGAAAGCGAGGTTCACCGCCACAGTCGTCACGACCCGGCTCTGACCAACTCGGTACTTGCTCAAGCCGCGCTCCATATCGCTCTTGATGACACCCGCGTCAAACTCTTCGGAATACCCATCGAGCAAGACCACCACATAGGAAGGAAGTACTGCCATGTCTTAACCTCCCAGCCCAAAGCGCCGCTTGGCGCTTGTGTATGGCGCTCCACTGCCGGAATCAAAGCTCTCACCCACCACATCGAGAACGAAGCGCTTGAGCACAGACCCATCGGGCAAGGAGCTGGTCTCTTCGCGCTGGCGAACTTGCGCCCCCGTGTAGTTATTGACCTCGAACTGAACATTCACCGACGGACCACCGGAACGGCCGCCACCACCTGTGGCACGCACGCCAAGGTTTCCATCAGGGCCGCGCGTCAGCGGCATGATTGCCTCTTCTCCAGCCTCAGCAAAAACACCCATACGAGGTGCACCACCCTTGGCAAAAGCAAAGAACTTTGGCGAGCTGTGGATCTGATTTCGATACTGGCTCAGGCTCGGGCTGTTACTGAAGACATCGCCCTTTGCGAACACACCGAGGTCTTGCAGGGCGGACATGACACCCGAGCCGGTTGCAGAGCCTGTGGCCTTGCTCTTGGAACCAACCATGCCGCCCAGGAAACCCAGCAGCCCACCACCGCCACCACCCAACGCGCTTTCCATCATCAAGCGCCCTTTCATCACGACGTATTCGGAAACGATGGTGCTGAACAGATCCTTGACCTCGACCTTCCCTGTTTTGACAAAGCTGCGCACCATGTCCTCGGCGCCCTGATATGCCGTCATCCAGAGGTTTTGCGTTTGGCCTGCCACATCGCGCGTGGAGTCGAGATAGTTCTCGGTCGCACGCATCGCTCCCGTGATCCAGTTGGCTTGACTCTCGGAAATACGGTCGTAGGTTTCGTCGTAGATGCGTTCCTCATCAGCCAGCTGCCTCACGAGAGTGGCGCGCTTGGCCTTGTAGTAATCCTCGTTTTCAGGCGTCCAGACGGCAGCCATGCCCTTTTGATCATCGAGCTGGGTCAGTTGGGCCTGATAGTTCTCACGAATGCTGCTCAGGCCCTGCACATGACCACGACGACGGTCGCCCATGCTCTGCCCAGCCACCTCCAGATCAGCGCGGCGCTGCAACTGGGTCACATAGGCTTCATAGGCCGTGCCCAGCTGCTGAATGGATGCAGCATGCTGACGTGCAGCCTGTGCGGCCTGCTGATCTACTGCAGCCAGCTCGTTCTGTGTCTGAATCTGGCGCACAGCCAGCTTGCCGCGCAGATCCACAATCTGCTTTTGCACATTGAGCGCATCGGCACCCTTGGTCTTTTCCTGCTCCAAGCGGTCGATCTGCTGCTGCGTGCCAACCTCATCAAGGCCGGCATTCTTCTGAATCAGCCCACGCTTTTGCCGGTAGTAATCCTCCAGAGAGATCAAACCTGCACTGCGCGCCAGCTCCAATTGCTGCTGTTGCTGGCCAAGCATGGCCTGCTCTTGGCGCATTGCATTCTGGAGCTCGCTCAGATCCAGGCGACGATCTGCAGACTGCAGAGAAGCAGCCCCCTTGCCCTTGTCCGCGTACTGCTTTCGCAGAGCATCTTCAGCGGCCGCAATTCTCTTGGGATCGAGGCGTTTCTCAAGTTCGGCGCGATCTTTCGATGTTGTAAGCGGATCATCTAAGGCTGCACGTATCGCCTTGATGCTGAGCCTGAATTTTTGTATCGCATCATCAGCTTTTTCCGCATTGGTACGAGCCTTATCGAAGACAGAATCCGCATCCTTCAAGGCAGAATTGCCTGCATTCTGGATAGCCTGGCTGGCTGCAGTTTGTGTTGCTTTGCCGTTCTTTGACGCCAAGGCCTTTTCAAGATTGGCAATCTGCGCTTCCAGCTTGGTATTGCCTGCCTGCCAGGCCGCATCATTGCCAACCGTGGAAGACTGCGCCTTTCGAGTCTCCAGCTGCTTGCGCAGCCGTGCAAGCACATCATCCTCAGTCTCAGGACGGCCGACATTGAGCATGGCATTCCATGCACTCGATGCTGCGCTCTTGATGCCTTCCCAGGCTCGCTGGATATAGCCAAGATTGGAGGTGAGCTCTTTGGTGCGCCCCGCCATGGCATCTGCATAGGCCTGCTGAGCCTTGGCGGCAGCCTCAGAGCTACGGCCCTCATCTTCCAGCGCTTTGATCTGGGCCAGGGTTGCAGTGGTCAGATATCCATACTGCTCATTGAGCCGCATCGAAGCCTGTACGGGCTCCTTGCCCAGCGCGGCCATGCTTTCAACAGTCTTGGCAATAGGAATGCCGGCGCGCTTTTCCAGATCCATGGCCACGGCCGCAAAGCGCTCCAGCTGCTGCTCGCCAACCTTGCCTGTTGTCACCAGCTGAGACAAGACATCTGCAGCGCCCGATTGGCTGTAGCCCTTGGCAGACAACGACTTAGCCATTTCCGCCAACTTGGACGAGGTCACCCCCGCCAGGTTGCCGCTCATGATGATGGATTGATTGAACTTGTCTTGTTCCTGGCTGCCTTGGTAGTACGCCACGCCAAGCGCTGCAACCGCGCCAGCAATCAAAGTCAGCGGGGTGACCAAACCTGCGACATACGATGCCAAGGCTCTTGCAGCAAGCCCAGCACCGCCAAACATATCCTTGAGCTGCCCGCCCTGCTGCAACAGCACCGTCAAGGGCTGCTGCCCCGCCTGCAACGACACCACAATGTCGGTGAACTGCGCAGGCACCTGGCGCAACGCAGCCGCCGTCTGGGCGGCAGAAACCTGCATGGTGCCCAGCTGCTGCGTGGCTGCGCGTGCGCCGGCCTGGCTGGCCGGGCCCAGGGCGTTCAGGCCAGAGCCAACCGCCTTGAGATCTGTCTGAGCCTTGCCTGCTCCGAACAGATCGAGGTAAATGCCAATGCGCTGCCCATCACTCATGCGGCGACTCCCTGGCTATTACTTGCGCAGCTTGTCTCGCTGCTTTTCACGCTCGCGCTCAAGCGCACGCTCTTGCTCATCAGCCTGCCAATGCTCTGCATAGACCGTGAGAGCTTCAAGCTCGCACTCTTGCAATAGCGCATAAAGGGATTCGCGCTCGCCCTCTGCAACGCCAGATAGCTCCATGTAGGCCCGAACATCGACCACACGGAGGCCGCAACGCCAACCGCCATCTGTGGCCCACATGGTTTGGACATTGAGCCAATGCCGCCAGGGCTGCACATTGCAGCTCCAGAGCGCAAAGCGCTGCGGAGCTGCTGCAGGGCCATCCTGATCGCCGCTGGGCGGAACCAGGCGTGCAAGCTTTGCCAGTGCATGACTGGCATCGACCGGCGCAGCTGCAGGCTGATTCTTTTTGGCATCGGCTTTGGCATCACGGCGTTGCTGCTCAAGGCTCAGACGGACGAGCGCTCGGAGTTTTTTGCCTGCACCCCGGCATGATTGGCATAGGCCACCCAGATCATGTTTGTCATACCGGGAATGCGCAGAAAGCGCTGCAGTGCCTCTGCGCTATAGGGAACGGAGACGCCTTCACGGGTGAGGACTTCATCCCAGCCACGGGCCTCGCGGATCACCAGGGTCTTGGTGTCGATGCCGGGGTTCGACAATTCCTTATCGAACTCATCCTGATCCATGCGGTGCATGTCGATCTTGAAACTGAAATCAACACGCTGGCCTGCCTTGTCGATCAGTTGGCCTTCCACAGGCACACGCACCACGTCATCTACTTCAATGAGCACACTCATTCTTGGTCTCCGATCACGATTCGAGAGTGGTGGGCACGCCCTGGCATTCGATATCCACAGGGGTTTGCACGACACCCTGGGCTTGGCCGGTAGGCACGCCCGTTGCGGCAGGAGCGCCCACCAGCAGAATCTTTGGGCCGGTACCAAAACTGAGCTGAATCACGCGCGTGGTCTTGCTGCGGTGAGCCTTCACGCATTCCTTGAAACCCGGATCACCCATGTCGAACAGGTTGGTAAAGCCAAAGGTGACGGGGTTCTGCACGGTCGAACGGCGGCGGCGCAACATGCCGTGCACCGTTGTGATATCGGCCTTTTCAAAGTCGCCACCCGAAGCATTGACCTCTTGCACAGAGCGGAAGTCAGCACCCAGCGTAATCACCACAGCTTTCCCGCTTGTGAAAGTGCCGTAGTCAGTGGTGTCCTCGCCTTCCAGAACGAAGGTCTTGGCCGCAGCGTCAAAGGCCTTGACACGAAAAGCACGGTCATTGATCGCAACCATGCCGTTCACGTCAGTGAGACGCAGGATGGCACCATTTGCGAGTCCTTCAGGTGTATCCCCCTCGAACGAAGCCACAGCTTCTGCCGCCTTGCTAATGCTCTTGATGGCAAATTCGGCAGTGGCTGCCGTCTGCACACTGATGCCCACATTGGTCCAGAAAATCGGTTCCATCTTGATACCCCTTAATCAGGTCAGATCCACGGCACTCGCTGAATGCCGCGCGTAATAAGTTGCAGTGGCACAAGCTGTGGAATCACCATCCACATCAAAATCCCACGCAATGCCTTGCAAAGCGAGCCCACCAGCAGCCCCCCCCAAGGTCAAGTCCAGCCCAAGACGCTGCTGCACCAGCTGCAGCAGACCGTCCACCACCTCATCAGCTGCCTGATCCACCGACGCGCGGCCATAGCAATCAATCTGAATCGAGGTCAACCATGGAGCCGCCTGAACACGCCCAGCCACCTGATCAACCTTTGCCTGCCCTTGACGAACAACAACGGCCGTGCGCACGCTTGAAGCCAGCACACGAGAGCGATTACGTTCAACGAGACCTGCGACTGGACCGCCTTCCTGCAGCACAGCCTCAACAGCCTTGGATATGGTTAGAAAGCGTGTACTCACAACACAACCTCCAGCATCAGGCGAATGTCGGCGCCATCCGGGTAGGACTCGGCAATGCGGTAGGCCTTGCCGTTGATGGAGATGGGCAGGCCCACCGGATTGGCAAGGCACTTGTCAGCCGACACCAAAACGGTGGGCTGAGTCGTTGCCATGCCAAGGGTCCCCACGCCGCCCACCGCTGCGTCGTCATCAAAGATGCCGCCGAAGTCCTCGCCACCATCAATCGACACGATGGCGTTGGGCAGAGTGCGAAAGACAGCCTTGCTGACTTGCGACTCAAGGCGGGCGAATGGGGCTAGTGACATGCCTAAGCCCCTATCAAGCGGCAGGTTCCGCGTAAGTGCCCAGCTTCATTGCCACAGTGGCAGCGCCGTTTGCAGCAGCGGCAATTGCCACCCCCACGCACAGCTGCGCTGCGGAAGTCTTGTTAACGCACTTGTTGGCGGCATCCCAGAACAGGCGGTCACCCACAGAGACGGCCAGAGCAGCGGTCTTGGCGATATCCACCACGCCATCGGTCTTGAACTCGCCTTCTTCATTGGCCGCCACATCACCAGTCGCCACACCGAAAAGCGCAGCACCAGCGAGATAGCCGACGCCACTCGCGACCGCGACAGCCGGGATAAGGGTCACAATCGAACCCGCTTGGACATAGTTCTTCATAAGAAACTCCTTTGAGCCTTGTTGAGAGATGAGCTGCAGCAGCTGCTGCAGCGTTGCTTCATCAGGCAGCGCCAGTGGCCTTGCGCAGGCCACGGAAGTCGGTTGCCTTGGCGGCGAAGTCCAGGCGAGCCTTAATGCTCACGCCGTCGACCTCAAAGCCCATCTCGGACTCGATGACCGGGCCCTCGGCGCCGTCCAGGTAGCAGAACTCGACCGTATCCACCTGGGCCGAGTTGGCGGCCAGATACCAAGCGGATGCGCTGTTGGCATCGAGCAAAGGCTCGACCACAGGCTCCAGAGCGGTGCGGCCGCCGGAGCGGAACTCATTGACCTGACCAGGCTCGACAGGCACGTACTGCGCGCTGGTGTACTGGTACGCAACCTGCTCCAGTGCAGCGGGCACGATGAGGTAACGCGGCGAGAGATTGAGCAGCTCGTTCTGCATGCCCTTTTGCAGACGCATGGCCGTGCGGCCATCGCCCAGCTTGTCGATACTGTCCAGCACACTTCCTGCAGTGGCCAGGTTGCCGTGGTCGGCATGGAAAAGCGACTTGCCATCGGCCATGTTGGCGTTATCGGTCAGCTGCGAATAGACCAGACGGTTTTCCAGTCGGGCAGCGCTATCGCCAAAGGCGCCGACGAGTCGATCAAAGCCGCGCAGATCGTCATTGACGATGGCCTGACGAGTCAGAGCCACGATGCGGCCATAGGTGACAACCTTGTAGCTCTCAGCGCCATCCTTCAGGGTGCCGTACTTGAACTCGCCATGCTCATTGGTGCGCAGCAGCTCGGGCGCACCAGACAGCTGCACCACCGAGATTTCCTTGAAGTCAGGCGCATTGGGTGCACGGCGAGCCCAGACACGATAGGTGCTGGCCGCCTGCTCGTAGGCAGAACGCAGACGGCGGCCTGCCACGTTGGACAACAGAGCCGAGAAATCGGAAGTTCCCATGTGGCCGGCGGTGCGCACCTGGAGCATGCGGCTGGCGATTTCCAGGCGAGACATGCCACGGGTGTTACCGCCGTTGCGCTCGATCATTTCGCGACCAATTTCGATAAGGCTCATGCCACGGTACTGGCGACCGTTATCGGTCAATGCAGACGATGCATCGACGCGGTGGAGCAAAGCCTCCTGCAGGCCGGCCATGCGGGTTTCGTGCTCGTCAGACACGGTCTCGATGCGCACATTGCGGTGGCCACCGGCTGCAGAGTCACGGCGAGCCAGCTCTTCCAGCACGGCTGTGCGAGCCTGCTCGACAGTGCTGCCACCGCGAATCAGGCCTGCAGCCAGGGCAGATACGCTATGGCGCTGGCACAGATCGGTGATATCCGCAGAGCGCTGCTGCTCGGCTTGGCGGGCAGCTACCGCCGCCTCATCGGCAGCGTTGCCACTGCGCTGCTGAGTCTGCTCGTTTGCAGGTGCTGCCGATACGGCTGCGCCAGAGTCCTGAGTCGTACCAGGCATGGTAGTTTCCTTTCGGTTGGGGGAATCTGTAGGGCTGCCAGACACAGAACGTGTAGCGGCAGAGGGTTGAACTTCAATGAATTCGCAGGGGAAGGTGCGGACTTCGCGCTCCGCATCGGCATCCAGGGGAGCGCCTCCAGCAGCGCGAATCTGGCTGTCCATGTCGGCAGGAATGGGAACCAGGGAAACTTCGTAAGGCTCCCAGTCCACGACGCGGTATTCCCAGACGCCGCCCTCCTGCTCGGGGGCAACCATTTCGACACGGTGGCGTACATAGCCCACGGATACGTTGCGCACAATGCGGTCGGCCACGTCTTGCACATAGCCGGCCACGGACTCGCGGCGACTGAAGGCCACATCGCAGACGCCTTCACCGCCAGTGATTGCCGGGTTCTCAACCACCCCGATCTGGTCTTCCAGATCCCAGGAGCGATGGGTATTGAGCAGCGGCGCACCACGCTGCAAGCGATCCAGACGGATGGAGCCCTCTTCTACGACCAAGCGCTCCATGTAGGGGCGGTCGCGGTACCAGTCATAACGGCGAACCGATGCGCCGGCGGTGAAGACCATCGAGGCGCGAGCCAAGGGGGAGTTGCCATCACCCTCAGCAGATGTCGCCCGCTGGAAGTTGCGCAGCTCCATGGAGCGACCCGCCAGCGGCAGCTCGTCGCGGCGGGTGGATTGGGTGTTGGTGTTTGGCATACCCGGCACTTTGCGCGCCGGGGTGTCTCAAAGCGACCCAGTTTGAGACAATCTGAAATTAGGGCTGAGCGCTGTTTGTATCGGCAGCACCTTTGACCTTCATCATCATCAAAAGAATGTCCAGGACGCCGGCATTCTTCAGGCGATCCACATCCTCCTTCATCTCCTGCACAACCTCCTCAGGGTCATAGCCCCGCTGACGCAGCTTTTCACTGAAGGTCGAAAGTCCGCCAGCGATCTCTTTCAGGTCGGATTCGACATCGTCACGCGGGTTGGTGTACTCCCATTTGGGTGTGGCATAGCGCACGTTGTAGTCGGATTTTTTCACCAAGCCGCCCAACTCTGCGGCATCAACGAACGCTCTGACCATGGGAGCGATCAGGCAGGGGATGACATGCAACCACTGCTCCCGCTCTGCATCGCGTTTGTAGTCCAGGCGGCGAATGCGGGCGCTGCTGAAATTCACCTGACTCACGTCGCCGGTCATCATTTCGTAAGTCCAGCCCGCGCCGGCGGCGATGAGATGGAGCGCCTGGCGGACATATTCCACATAGCCAGGGACAGCCTTAGGCTCCACGACTGTCAGCGTCGTGCCCGTGGGTACTTCCACCATCGAGCCACTTGGGAGATCGCCCAGCACGCGACCGCCCTCCGTCACCTTGGTACCTTGACCGTCTGCCAAGGCATTGATATCACCAGAGGCCAGAACGCTGAGTCTTGACTCTTGGTTCTTGCGGTTGATCTCCGCATCCTCATACAGCGACAGGTCACGCACACGGGAAATTACCGGCGCAATGCGCGGAAACCCACGTCCCTGGCCAGGGCGCTCTTTCGTGAAGTAGTGAATGACGGTGGTGGCTGGCACGAATCGGCTGCCACCATTGCGAGTGCGAGGCAGCACCATGTCGCCGGGATGCTGCTCAAACAGGTAATACCCCATCACCCGACCGAGAGCGTCGTAGGCCTTGCCTTGCACCACGTCATAGCCATCGATACGACCATTGCGACTGTCGTCCAGCCAATCGATTTCCAGCACCTGAAACTGCACAGGGACCGCTATGCCGTCTTCTTTACGGCGTGGACGAATACGGATGAGCACCTCGCCGTCACGCGCCGCAGTCAGGTGGGCGAGATCCTGCAGTCCATAAATGTCGAGCTGGCCATCCGCATCAGCCTGGGTCCCCCACTCCTTCCAGAGCTTGGCGAAGGCCTTTGCCTCGGGGCCCAGCCATTTCGGGATGATGCCGGTACCAATGATGTTGGCAGTATGGCTAGACAAGCCGCGAGCAATATAGGGCACGTTCTGAGCGAGCGCGCGCGACCTGGTCCGCAACGTGCGTGCATCGGCAGCATGATCCGCGTTCGCGCTGGCGCCAGAGCGGCGCGGGCGCCAGCCATCAGACTGATTTGCACCTTCATAGGCGCGCTGCAGCAGTTGACGCGCACTATGGCGACGCAGGCCAGATGAGGGGCTGATGTAGCCCACGATCTTGTCGATGATGTTGGCCATCAATCACCCCGCAGAGTAGTGAAGCGGAAGCGCCGAACACCACCACGCGGCGCGCCTTCGGGCCGAGCGAGCGCAGACTGGATGCGCGCTTCTGCTTGAAATAGCTCCGACATATCGCGGAACTCAACGCGCCGGCCGTTGACCATGACGGACTTCTCACCCGTGGCAATGGCGCGCCGCACATTCTCAAGATCGTCTTGCGTATAGGCCATGAGCCTCTCCTAGATGGTTCAGTAACCCACGCAAACTAATGCGCTGGCAGTCTCATTGCGACCCGGAGCGAGACTGTTTTACCTGCCCCTCCTGCTTCAGGATGCGATAGACCGAAGCTCGGCTAATGCCCAGCCTTCGAGCCACCTCAGTGGCATTGCGGCCATTGAACAGTGAGAGAACCTGCCGCGCCTGGTCACGACGTGCAGACGCCGTCCGTGGTGAGATGCGCTGCCTATCCCCTTTGAACTCGGTGCGAACCGCGTTCTTGAGCTCAGCCAGCTTTGCCGACTGCACGCCATCCGCAAAGCCTGGTATCTCAAGCAGCAGGTAGTCAAAGATCCGGTCGACCAGGTCGAAATCGTCATCATTGGCTTGACTCATTGTTTTCAGCTTCTCGCGGTTCAACCCAGGCGCAAGCGCGACACAGCCGCGCGACGCTGTTGATAGATAGGGGCATCGACTTCCTGCACTCGCTCAGCAACCAATGGCATCGCTGCGACAGTGACCTCCTCAGCCACCCGCGGGGCACTGAATAGGTCTTCTGCTGGCTGCACCAGTTGCTCGAGCTGAAGCCACTTGGCTTCACTCCACTTGTGGATGCCCTGGCACATCGCGGCATGCATTGCATAGTTGCGAATATCAAGCTCCTCATTGCGAGGGCGCCGCTTGACCCATTTGTAGGCATCCTGGCCCTTGATCTTGGTAAGAACTCGCTGCTCAGCTGTGAGCTGCTCATAGAACTCGCGCGGGAGGTCTGTGCTGAAGTGCACATAGCCTGGCCCTGGCTCTGCAATCGCCAGCTGGCCCAGCAACAGGTCTTTGGCCTGGTCAACCCCCACCAGGTAGAGCTTGATGCCGCGCTGCACCTTCATGCCACGATGATTCACTTCCTGAAGGCTGCTCGGCCCGACGATGGGCTTGTTGTCGTCACCCTTGATGGCGCGCAGGTTCGGGATTCGGCCCTGGTTGTTGCGCACCCAGTTATAGACGGCATGCGTCTGGTCTGAAGAGTCAATGCTGGTTGCGCTGATGCCCAGGCTGGGCCCGTGGCCTGCTTGCTGGAACCGCTGCAACAGAAATGCCGTGACCGGCTCCCAGTCCTCATCCACAGCCGGATTGCCGTCGATACTGATTCGCGCGACGGGCCAACTCTCCAAGCCGCGCCCCCAAGCCCAGATGGTGATCTGCCACCAGGTGCGCTGCACGTCCACGCCTGCAGTGAGGTACAGAGCACCCTTGCACACCACACCCAAGGGGTATGGCTCAGCACGCGCCTGCAAGGCGTGTTCGTCCGTGCGGTCGCCCTTGAGCTCCCAAGTCTCGCCCAAGGTTTCGTTGACGAACAGCTTCATGGGCTCCACGTCGCCGGCTTCAAGCTTCTTCAGTGCATTCTCAAATTCCTGCACGATATCGGACCAGGCGCGCTGCGGGCTGTAGCCCGTCCAGACATGCAGGCCCAGGGTCTTGGGCGGAAGGCAGGGGCGAAGATCCTTGTCACGCCAGATACGGTCACGACCGTAGCGCTTGCCCGTACGCTCGCACACCCAGGCCCCTTCCATGGGCACTCCACCGGCCAGGTAGTCGGCCTGGGTGATGCTTTCCCGACAGTGGGGGCACACATGACGAACGCTGGCAGGGTTGCCCCGCTCCCACTGGAAGCCGTAACGCTTGTCCTTGCCACCCCACATCAACGGATGCTCAGCATCACAATGAGGGCACTCGATGTGAAAGCGCACCAGGCCCTCGGCCTCTTCCACCGCATCCTCGATGTGGCACATGCCCTTGAGCAGCGGCGTGGAGCCGCAGACCAGCTTGGGGTAGGCCGCGCCTTCAAGGCGCCCTCGCGCCAGGCCACGGGGAGGGCCGGCCTTCTCGATGCTTCGATCAAACTTGGAGATCTCATCCAGGATGACCACGGCCACGGTGATGCGACGATATGCCCGCGCTGCCTTGCCACCCAACAGGTGCAGCACGCTGTCCCGGAATGGCTTGAACTTGATGGTCTCCTCGGAGGTGCCCTTGCCCCGTTTGCGTGCCTTGTTGATCGAAGTGACGCCGGTCAGCGGGTCCAGCAGCGGATCAATTTCCGTCTTGACATAGTTGTCCCGGTCGTCATCAGTAGGCTGCCACAGTGCCTGCTTGCGGCGCCTATGGGCAATGTTGTAGCAAACGAAGGCGGTGATCATCTTCGTATACCCGACACGTTTTGCCTTGACCACATCGAGCTCAACAATGCGGTCATCGCTCATGAAGTCCAGGATGCCCACCTGAAAGGCCCAGGCCTCCCAAGCTCCCTTCTGGTGACTGCTCTCACCGGCCAGCTTGAACTCTGCCTGCGCCCAGTCGCCCAGGCGCTGAGGCGGCTCAGCGCGCAGGCTCTCCATGCCCAGGCGCACTGCAGCCTTGATGGCTTCGGCAGTTTCTGCATGCAGCAGCTTTCCCATCGTGGTCAATCTGCGCTCCCCTCTTCGCTGATATCAGATTCCGGCGCTTGTCCTTCTTCTGCAAGCATCGCGTCCAGGCTTTCGGTCACCAGACTGTCAGTGCCACGGATCCATTCATTACGCGCGCCGGCAATCACCTTCAGCACAGCCGTCTTGGCCTCTTCGGGGAGATCCGGACAGGCCTTCGCAAGCATCGGCTCCAGCTGGTCGAAGCGATCGACAACCGCACTGGACACCATGCCGAGCACATCGGCCAGCAGGCCGACCGGCGCGTATTCCTTGCGGGCCAAAGCGTTCTTGATGGACTGGCCTTCGCGCTGCTCGCGGGCCAGAGCGGCACGTTCCTGGGTCAGGTCCAGGCCGCCCAGCTCGGAACCCAGACGGCCTGCGGCCTGGTCGCGCAGCCGTTCGCAGTACGCCAGCAGCCATTCGTGGCCGGTGTCGCCACGGGTCATCACGCTTTCAGACATCAGCTGGCTCACGCGGGCCTCGCTGATGCCGACCATTTCCGCAAAATCTGCTTGCGAAATAGGAGCATCAAGTCCAATGACTGCCTTCACTTAACCCCCCTAGCAACACTGCGAAACACTGAAAAGGTGCGGCCCGAATTACCCGCTCCAGAGGAGGCCAGGGAGGACCCATGACCTGCCCATTTTTTGAGCACCACCGCCCTCATGCCGCCAGCCCTCCAATGTCGCGGCGACCGCTGTCCCAGGAGAACTTGAGGACAGCCCCGCCGTCCTCGCGCAGGCGATCAACCACCCGCTCGCCCAGGTACTTGCTACTGAGATCCTCGACCGTGTGGTTGGTCAACAGCAGCGAAGGCTTGCGCTGCTCATAGCGTTCATTGAGAACGTCGAACATCACATTGCGCTCAAACTCCGTACCCTGCTGCACACCGACCTCATCCACGATCAGCAGATCCGGGAACACCATCTGCGCCACCACATCGCTCTCGGTCACGCCTGAGTTGCGGGCCCAGCTGTCCTTGACCATGCGCACGATGCGGCCTGCAGAGACAAACAGCACACTGGCCTTGTGCTCGCGCATCACCTGCAGACCGATGCCCACGGCCAGGTGCGTCTTGCCCGTGCCGAAGTTGCCCATGAAGATCGCGCTGCGTCCTGTCTTGCGAACCCTGGCGAAGTCATCGGCGTACGCTTGGGCGAAGTCCAACGCCATCTGCTGACCCTCATGGCTCACCTCGTACGACCCCAGCGTGCGATCACGAAAGCGCTCAGGGATGCCGGCGCGGCCCATCCTGGCCTCCCACTCCTGCACCCGCACCGCGCGGCGCTGCTGCTCATCACGCAGCCTCTCAGCCTCACGCTCTGCCGCCGCGCATGCTGGGCAACCCAGCCAGATGTCGCCCAGATGGCACAGCGACTGGAAGGGGCCATGCCTATCGCATTCAGCCTGCTTCACCAGCGGAGGACGATGCACACCCGACTGGATGGCAGAAGACAGCGAGCGGCTGCCGGGTTGGCGATTCATTTCATTCATCACAGCGCATGCACTCCTATGCCTTGGTGGAGGGTTTTGATAGGTGGCTCACTACGGCCAGGACGGGGCTTGGTCGGGGCCGAGGCAGTCGCCAGCACACGGTCAACGTAAGACGGGAGGTACGAGATCGGTTCACGCGCCTCGGCTCGGGCACGGGCCACCGCAGAGCGCATCTGCCCCACCGTCACGCGGCTGGTGCACCAGCTGTTCGCCAGCGGCCAGAACTTCTTGCGGTCATGGATGCTGGTGTGGTCAACCTGCACGCCAAACTCTTCAAACACGGTTGCCCATTCGGCTTCACGAGCAGGCACAACAGCATCCGTGCGCGCCTTTTCTTCATCATCGATATGGTTCTGGTTCTGGTTCTGGTTGGTTGTACGTCCGTTCAACGACCGTTCAACGCCCGTTGCACCGGGTTCACCGTCACCACCGTGGCCGGGTTGACCAGTCACAGCACCACCGGCCAAGGGTGGCGCAGGCTTCTTTCCCCCCCTACGTTTAGCCGCAGACGCTTTACCGGCAAGCGATTGCTGCTCCTGTTTTTTCAGGTACGCAGCCAACTCGATATCACAGCGCACGTTATGCCAGCCGTCATCCCGCAGCGTGAAGAACTCATCAAGCAGCCCTTGCAGCGCCTTGCGCAGCTCATCAGACGTTGCCAGCACACGGCGCGCCAGCTTGTCAAAGTCCGGGTTCAACGGCTGCTCGGTGTCGTAATACAAATCCAACAGTTCCCGGTACAACGCCCGTTCAACGAACGTTAAATGCCGGGTGGCATTGTTGAAGTCACCAATATGGTGCGGATAGTGATTCATCGCCCTATGCCCTGTTGATATCAGGCGATGCTCTGCTGCTGTGCCTTGCATTTCACAGGCACAACGTCACGCTGACGCGGGGACATGCTGCAGCGGCGGGCCGTGCCCAGCTCAAAGCGGCCAGCTGCCACCAGGGCATTAACGGTGCTCGCCACGCTGGACAGCTCCAGCCACTCGCCGGTCTGCTTGCTGTGGTGCTCGCGCAGCTCACGGCGGCTCATGTCGCGCACGCCCTGCTGATGGGCATGGCGCAGCGTCTCGTAAAGCCTCTCGCTCAAACGCCGGCGCGATTCATTGCCCAGCTCGGCAAAAGCCTCTGCGCTGGTGTCTTTGCCGGTCACAACGGCTTGGGGTTGCTGCATGGTTGCACCTCCTGATATCTGTGTTGGGGTCTGCGGCTGCTGCGCCGCGTTGAATGTCTTGTTCGTCATACGCCTGCCGCCTGCCTGATGCGGTAGCGCATGCGCCGGGAAAGCTGCTCATCCAGCTGGGCACGCGAGGCCACCTTGTCCATGTCGAATCGGGGGGTGTAGCGGCCTGCCTTCACAAACATCACCACGGGGCGGATATCTGCGCCCGTGCGACCCACCACCGCCCAGATGCCTGGGGCCAGGTTGGATGCCCGCGCATCGTTCTCGCCCTTGGCAGTCCAGCGGGCACCGCCGCGCAGCTTTCCGTAAGCCACGATGTAGCGCCGGCCAATCGATGGGCCGACCAACCTGCGCTTGGCGCCGCCGTTCTTCTCGATGGCCTGCTTGCGCTTGTCCTTCATGTTGATGTGATGGCCCCGGCCCTGCTCGCCAAACGCCTGCAGATAGCTCAGCACCTGCACCAGAAACGCGCCGCGCAAATTGCCGTGGCCGTCCTCGCTGCCAGGGAACGGCACGTCTGGAATGGCCGTCTGATAGCCCGCAGGCAAAATGCCCGCACGCTTCAAGGCCACCTCGGAGCGCTTGTCTCCACGACGACCGCCCCACACCTGGGCATCCAAAATCTTTTGAGGGTCAACCCCGCCGCCTCGGGTGTCCCTCGGGGCCACCAGCGCATAAGGGCGGGCATCCGTCGCAGGCTGCACCCAGGGGCTGCGCAAGATGTAGGCCGTGGGCCGGTCGAATACCGCGCGCATCTCCTCGGCCATGGCGGGGCGCAGGTTCTGGTAGGCCACATCATTCACAGCCTTCACCTGCGCCTGCTGCAGGCCACCTGCAGACAGCGCATCAATTCGACGCTGCACCGCCTGCAGGCCTCGGGTGTTGATGTCAAGCCTCATCACGCACCTCCGGCACCCGCTGCGCAACCACGGCAACCATGTAGCCCACCAGGGCGATCAAGTCACCGGCACGCGCCTGCACGCGCCTGAACTCATTGCGGCTCGTCTCATCGCCATCAATCAGCGCATCGGCCACGGCCGCATTGAAATCTCCCAGGCCCTTCTGAAAGCGCATAAAAGCCTCCACAGGCTTGCCGTCCGATTCGTCCGGCACCTCGGGCATACAGCTGTGCGCCATAGCCGCAGCCATCGCATGCAGCACAAAGGGCAACCCCGATATCTGCTGCATGGCAAGCGCTTCATCCAGCGTCAGCTTGTGAGTCTTGTTATTCGGGTTCAGCTTGTGCTGCAGCGTGTTGGCAGAAACGCCCATGGCCTCTGCCAGGGCAGGCACGCCGCCCTTGTGGCGCTCAGAAATCAGCCGGGCCGCATCCTGCAAGCACATGCTGCGAGCAATGTCGGAATCAGCCGCTGAAACGCCATAGCCAAAACCCACCCCGATTGCGAAAGTAGAGCCCATAGCAGTCCTCCTCAAACAAAGGCAGCCATGAGCACACAACCCACAGCCACACAAGCCAAAGAAAAAGCCAGCCCCGCGCCATTGGCTACCATGGCGAAAACCGCCCCGATATCAGAGCTGATCAAGACGAAAAAAATGGACACGCAACCAGACAAGCCAGCCACGCCAGATGAACGCATCAACGCCATCGAGGCCATGCTCGGCCACTTGATATTCATGCTGGAGGTAGAGCCCAACTTCACTGCTGAGGCCCTTGTGAAGTGGATTGCGACCTGCCGCCAGGCTGAGCGCGACAAGGGCATTGCTGACCCTCGCCAGCAGGTGGTGTTTGCACAGCTGTGCGAAAAGCTCGGTCTTGTGGAGACTGATCATCCGGAATCAGATCCAGCAGCAAAGCAAGCCGCGCGCTCTGCGCTGCAGAGAGCACAACGCCGGCCTGCTGCAGACTGAGCAGCCAGTTGCGCTCAGCGTGCAGCATCAGGATTGCCGTGTAGACGCAACGTGCGGGCAAGTCAAACTGAGCAGCCACTTGGTAAGCGTTGCGCCCGTTCCAGGCGCGGGCAATATCAATACTCAGGCACTCAGAGGCCATGAGGAACCCTTATGGATTCAGCTTGCTGCGTAATGGCCGAATCCGAATGCTCAGCACATAGAGACCGCACGCCATCTAGAGCAGCATCCAATTTTTCAAGGGTTCGTATCCCTGGGTTGTGAATGTGCCCGTTCATGAACTTAGACATCCACGAATGACTTACGCCGGCTCGCAGCGCGATGCCCGTCCAATCGCCTTTACTGGCGGCCAAGCGCTTACGGATTGCTTCGTCAAGTTTTATAGACATACCGCAATCGTAGCAATCTTTTGCTAACCACTCAAGCAACACTTTGCTAGCAAAGTTATGCAGACTCAAGCAATGTCAGCAAGCCCACTTAACCAAGCATTGGCCGTCAACCTTGCATATCACATGGAACGCAAAGGCCTAAAACAGATGGCGCTTGCGAAGAAGTGTGGAGTTGCGCAAACCACAATCAGCAACTATCTAAATCCTGAGCGTCGCAAGCCAGGCAAAGATGGAAAAGCTGGCTCGGCCAAGCTGACAGAGGTTGAAATGCTGGCCACGGCTCTTGATGTGGAGCCATGGGAGCTTTTGCGACCTATGGATGGCCGGCAACGCGAGGTGTACGAAAAAATTGAGGCTGCCTACAAAGCCCTCAGCTCTGCACCCGCCACCCCAACCACCCAACCAGCAGCCAGGCAGCAACCGCACAAGGTTAACGAGCCTGTCACCTGACGCCCCTTGTCAGGTAATTCGCTTAAAACCAAGAACCAAAGGTGCAAACGTGATGCCCCTGAACGGTTCACCAAAAAGCAGCGTATGAGCGCATACGCAATACAAAGTAGCCAGCTCACCCAGCTGAATGGCTGAGGGGCAACTACCCCCTCGCTCCCAAGAATAAATAGATTGACGTGTAACCCGCAGCGTTTCCGCAACGAATGCCTGCGACATCCCTGCGCCTGTACGAGCATTTTTCAGCCTCACGCCAAGTGGCTTTTTCTTGTCTGTGTTCATGCTGGTTACTGTGTTTTTTAACAGTATTACACAGCACCCCTTCATGATCAACGCTAAGAATTTTTGACATGCAAGAAATCACTTGCAAGACCACCTCATCACCTCTGCAACATCCTAAGTGCAAATATTTTTTAGCCATCATTAGCAATCTTTTGCTTGCTTGAGTAGCAATACTTTGCTAGATTCCATCCCGTTGCAGACATCCTGCAATGGGCGCCACGGTATCGACCGGGTTACGCCCGGTCTTTCAAAATTCCACGCCCAGACAGTTCGCACCACCAATGCAGTGCGCACCGGGCAAATAGCACCAGCGGGCATGGCCGCTGCTCTGCGCGGCACCCGCCGTTCACAGTCCGCCAAAGCGCGGTAAACGGAAAAAAGGTGAGGCGAAGGCGGCCAAGAGCAAGAACGGTCATGCCGGTTGGAATCCCGGCAACGCCCGCCCCGTGCGCTACGGGGCAAACCAGAGCGCCCTGCACCAGGGTGCTGCGGTTTACCCACCTGAAAAGATGGCTCCAACGCCCTCGCATACACTTAGCTACATTTAACTAAGCGTTCGGGAGGGCATTCAGATGGGAGCACAAGATATATGGGCCGATGCGCTCAAAGAAGCGGAGAGCCCCGAAACACGAAATGCAGGCCTCTGGGCCAAGTGCTTTGCAGAAGCTGATGGTGATGAAGCCAAAGCAAGAGCCGCCTACATCAAAGCAAAGGTGGCCGCAGTCAATCCACCAGCCGCACAGCCCGCACCCCAAGCAAGAAATGATCGCGGCTGGTGCCCGGTTTGCCATGCACCAATTGACCTTGACGCCCTGTACTGCAGCGCCTGCAGCTCCAACCTTACAGCCAACCACCTGCGCCCGCTAAAGTACAAGCCAACCAACCCTGCACCGAATGCGCAGCAGGGCCACAGCCAGAAAAATTCATACTCACCACGAGGCGTGCAGATTGTTCAAACTGCAAAGAGCCGTGGCACTTACATCATTCTCGGCATCCTCTTTGGCATGCTCGGCATTCACAATTTCTACGCTGGCCGGCATCTGCGAGGAGCACTCCAGCTAGTCAGCACCTGCATCTTTGGCTGGTTTGTGATCGGCCTAATCATTACTGCCATATGGGTACTGATTGATTTATTTACTGTCACCGAAGACAGCGAAGGCATCAGATTGACCTGACATCAACCACTTTGTATAGCCCGCACGGCACGCGCCCTGCGGGCTTTTTTTTGCCCATACATCAGCAACAGGAGATTCAAAAATGTGAGCCAGTAGCCAGCATGCGGCATGCATGTACCTATCCCCCGCAGGGCATCAGCGGGGCCATCTGGTGTGACCGCTCAAGCAGGTCTGCCGCCGCAGAAATGGGTCTGAGGCGTCAGCTATCAGGAACTTCAGCGCAGGGGTCACACTCTACGTTGATGGCGACAGTGGTCACACCAGATGGTTTTAGTTTTCGTCGGGCCTGGGGCCTCTCTGCCCTCCCTCCTATCTACTTCCCCAGGCACGCCCACCAGGGCACCGGCACTTTTCACCCCAGCCCGCCCGCAACCGCTGAGCGGGCTTTTTCTTGGAGCCAATGACCATGGCAACACCCGCCACCACCGAGCGAAAAGCCCCCGCCCGCCGCCGCGCCCCCAAGGGCGAGCACCTGAGCATGGCTCACCCCGATCTGCCGGACACAAGCCACCCCCATTTCTGGCTTGCTGCCTACCTCGCGGATCTTGCTGAGAAAGTCGCAATAGAGCACCTGCGCAAAAAGATATGCATGAAGGTCGATAGTTTGACCCACCTAGCCCTTAATGGCGCGGACACGCTTTACTACTGCAACATTCATAAAAGCGCTCAATATGTACGCGACCACGGCCTGCTGCTCTACGCATGGCCCGGAACCAAGCTGTTCACCAACCCCGAAGCCCGCCACTGAGCGGGCTTTTCTTTTGCCCTCAACCGGAGAACCCCATGCAAGCAGCACGCCACACCTTGCCCAGCGTCCCGATCACCAGCGCGGCATTCCAGTACATCCATTCGGGGAGTACCAACATTGCCGAAACCTTCGCCAAAGCCCGCGAGCGCATCGCAGCCGAGCAGGCTGCCCAGGCAAAAAAGCCGCGCCGCCGCACCCAGCACGCCCCGGCCCTGATGACCATCAACCGCGTGCGCGCCGGTACCACCAACCACCTGAATCTGCAGCTTTTCTAGGAGCCACCGCCATGCGCGTTTTTGTCCTGACATGCGGTTGCGTCTCCATCCAGCACATTGCCCGCAGCACAGCCGAAGCATTTGACCACGGCTTTGCCGAGCTGGGCCACCTGGGTTTGGGGATCTCCTGCCGATGCATCCGATAGACACCGTGCTGCACGAGCTGCAGCGCCGCGACCGACAACGCAGCCGACTGCTGCGCCTCATGCAGAGCCATGCGGCAACCGCCGCCACGCCTGCGCCCTCTCTCAATACCTACTTTCAAACCGAGCTGCAGCAAGCGCTGCGCGCCATCAAGCATGCAAAGGAGCAACGCCATGCCCACCCGTTCTATCGTGATCTTCGGCCCACGCGGCTGCGGTAAAGCCAGCCAGGCAGCACGCCTGCAGCAGCATTTCGGCCTCAGCAAGGTCTATGACACCGACTGCGAGGGCCTGACCAGCGCCCGCCAGCTGCCGCGCCATGACACCCTGATTCTGGCCAACACCCAGCCGCAGCACTGCCCCGTGCGCAGCATGAGCTTTGAGCAAGCTGTGCGCCAGATGGCCCAGGCACCCAATCACACCCATGGCTGACGCCCTCAAGACCACCTGGGCCGGGGGTGAGGTACTGATCCCCAAGGCCCAGGTGGAGGCCGAAGCCCGCGAGGCCTATCAAGCAGGCCGCACGCCCAACGAGTCCTGCCCCTACCCCTTCCACACCGACGCCGGCCTGCAGTGGCTGGCGACTTTCAACCTCTGCATTCCGCTGCCTGTCGATAGGTAGCCCATACCCCATGACCACCACCCACATTCCCAAAGGCGGCATGTGCACAACCTGCACCAATGGATCCAAAGCCTGCGCGGATTTGCCGTTTGCAAGCATGCAGCCTATCCAGCGCTACCCCGACGGCATCACCGCCGTGAAGTGCACCAGCCACAGCGCGCCCGCTGCACAGCCACCGCTTTGCATCAGCTGCGGCGCTCGCAACCACCCACTGCCCGACGGCAGCCTGCCTTGCGGTCATTGAGCGAACAGACCATTCATAGATATCGATGATCTGAGTAAACCACTCATATCAATGAATAACGGCCCGGCATTGAGCGGGCTTTTTTGTTTTCAAAAGAGGAGCATCCATGCACATCGCACACGCCGAGAATATTCACATCCACCTTCCTGCAGGTTTTGCACTGAGCACACCCCTGTCTGCATGTCTGGAGGGTTCCGCCGCAGTCATGCCCATCCCCAGCAGCGAAGACCTTGCCATTCACACCATGGGCCACGGCGAGTACTGGGCCGGCCAGGGTGGCCACTTCATCTGCACGCTGCCCGCAATGCACGGACTGCCCGCCCGCCACCTGATCGCTGCAGCGGAAGAGAACGAATGCACCTGGGGCAAGGGCGGCGAAGACGTACCAGGCGCAGCCAGTCAGTACGACGGCAAGGCCAACACCGCAGCTCTTGTGGCGCACGGCGGGCACCCAGCTGCCGAGTGGGCCGCCACTTATGAGGCAAACGGCCTCACAGACTTCTACCTGCCCAGCCGCCTTGAGCTGTTGATGTGCTACCTGGCCGCACCCCAGCTTTTCAAGAAGGAAGGCTACTACTGGAGCAGCTCGCAGTGCTCGCGCAGCTACGCCTGGTGCCAGGACTTCGAGCTCGGCGGCAGCAGCAGCCGCGTCAAGGACAACGAGCTCCGCGCTCGCCCCGTCCGCACGATTCAACTTTAAGCCTTCAACCCTTCATCACTTCCGGCGCGCAGCGCCGGTTCTTTTTTTGTCCGCAGGAGTTTTCATGAACACCATTCAACTGCCAGCCATCGGCTGCTTCGTCGTCAGTCAAGGCGGCTACCTTGGCGCCATCATGCGCGGCCCTGCTGCCGATGGCAGCCAGGACTATGCCCTGATCGTGCCAGCCGCGGCAGGCGCTGAAATCGAGGCCATTGCCTGGGCTCCCGAGTACGTGAAGATCGAAGGCGTTGACAGCAAAACCGACGGCGTAGCCAACACCGCTGCCATGGCTGCAGCAGACCTGGACTTGGCCAAGCGCATCACCACCCTGGACCTGCACGGCTTTCAGGACTGGTATCTGCCAGCAACCCATGAACTGCGCGCCCTCTATATCAACGTGCCAGAGCTCTTCGACAAAGACGAGTGGTACTGGAGCAGCACGCAGTTCTCGCGCATCAACGCCTGGTGCCAGGACTTCGAGGACGGCCTCAGCGGCTTCAGCGGCAAGGGCCTCGAGCTCCGCGCTCGCCCCGTCCGCCAGATTCCACTTTCGCACTTCACCGCTTGATCACTTCCGGCGCGCAGCGCCGGTTTATTTTTTCAACAGGAGCTTTCATGCGCACCATCACATTGCCCGCATTGGGCAGCTTTATCACTGGTCAAGGCGGCTATCTGGGCGCCATCATTCGCGGCGCAGCCGCCGACGGCAGTCAAGACTACGCAGTCATCGTGCCCGAGGAAGAAGGCGCTGAACTCAAGGATGTCGCCTGGTCGCAGGAGTACGCAATCATTGAAGGCGCCAGCAGCAAGACCGATGGCGCAGCCAACACAGCA
Organism: Comamonas sp. F1-6; assembly: GCF_039581415.1. Taxonomy (NCBI): domain Bacteria; kingdom Pseudomonadati; phylum Pseudomonadota; class Betaproteobacteria; order Burkholderiales; family Comamonadaceae; genus Comamonas; species Comamonas sp. F1-6. Next base: position 74,638 of record NZ_JBCPWN010000007.1, on the reverse strand, counting down.
TCGATGGCTGCAGCCGGCCTGGAACTTGCCAAGCACATCACCTCGCTGGAACTGCACGGGCACAAGGATTGGTACCTGCCATCTGCTGGTGAGCTGCGAGCGCTGAGCGCCAACGTTTCCGACCTGTTTCACTTCGATGACTACTACTGGAGCAGCACGCAGTACTCGCGCTACTTCGCCTGGTGCCAGGACTTCGAGTGCGGCGGCAGCTACAACGTCGGCAAGGGCTACGAGCTCCGCGCTCGCCCCGTCCGCAAGATTCCACTTTCGCACTTCAATGCTTAACCACTTCGACCGGCGCTTGCGCCGGTCGCGTAATTTTTCATGGCACTGACCACAGATCTTGATATCTACAAGCAAGCCAGCGGACTGCTTTCGCTGGCCATCGATGTGCAGGCACAAATCCCAAGAGCCTTCCGAGCCTCAATGGGATGCCGAATCGCAGATGAATGTGTTGAATTGCTGGTGCTCATTGGCAGGGCCAATGCAGCACGCACAGGCCCCGCCCGTGCAGCGCATATCGACACATTGCTTGAGCGCCTGGAAGTGGCCCGCTTTCTGCTGCGCGCTGCGCATGACCATAAGCAACGGCTGATCAGCACATCGCTATGGACTCGCAGCATCGCCATCAGTGACAGCATCAGCAAGCAGGCCCACGGCTGGCTCAAATCTGCGCGCCAGCGCCCATGAAAACCGCAGCGCCTGCTGCATGACGGTCAAGGCTGTCATGCCCGTGCGTTTTTGAATCTGGTCGGGCCGCTGGGCCACAAGCCCACCGCCAGGTGCACCAAGGGAACGGTCCGGCCATCCGGACACGCCCTGCACAGTGGCCGCACTGATCGGCATTGCCTTCGGAGCGGCCATGTAGATAGCCCGACACGTCGCAGTACTCGCGCAACAACGCCTGGTGCCAGGACTTCGAGAACGGCAACAGCAACAACAACGACAAGGACAACGAGCTCCGCGCTCGCCCCGTCCGCAGATTCAAACCCGGCCGGCCTCGTGCCGGCCACCCCTCACCATGAATACACCAGCCACCTTCGAGGAACTCACTCGAGCCTATCTGGACTGCCGGCGCAACAAACGCAACAGCGCAAGCGCATTGACCTTCGAGTTGCACCTGGAGCGCGGCCTGTGCGATCTGTACGAGCAGTTGCTGGCCGGCACCTATCGGCCAGGCCGCAGCATCTGCTTTGTCATCACCCGTCCCAAGCCCCGAGAGGTCTGGGCTGCCGACTTCCGCGATCGCATCGTGCACCACCTGCTTTACAACCGAATCGCACCACGATTCCATGCAGCGTTCACGGCAGACTCATGTGCCTGTATCCCAGGGCGCGGAACACTGTACGGAGCCAAGCGACTGGAGCACCAGGCGCGCAGCGTCACACGGAACTGGAGCGCGCCAGCGCATTACCTCAAATGCGATTGCGCCAACTTCTTTGTGTCCATCGACAAGCTGATCTTGCGTGAACGCATCGCACGGCGAGTACATGAGCCGTGGTGGCTTGAGCTGGCCGACACCATCCTGTTTCACGATCCACGCGAAAACGTGGAGGTTCGCGGAAACGCCCACGACCTGCGCAAGGTGCCGCCGCACAAGAGTCTATTCAATGCGCCACCGGATACCGGCCTGCCAATCGGCAACCTATCCAGCCAGTTCTTTGCCAACATCCTGCTGGACGGGCTGGACCAGCATGTCAAGCACCGACTGCGTGCACCCCACTACGTGCGCTATGTCGACGACTTCGTGCTGCTGCATCACTCTGCCAAATGGCTTAGCAGCGCACTTCAACACATCGAGGAATGGCTGCCGCAAAACCTGCGTCTCCAGCTCAATCCACGCAAGACCATCATCCAGCCTGCCGAGCGCGGCATCGACTTCGTGGGCCAGGTCATCAAGCCTTGGCGGCGCACCACCCGCCCACGCACTCTGCATTCAGCGCTGAAGCGGCTGGAGCAGATGCCTGCTGCGGAAGTCTATGCAGCCGGCAATAGCTATCTCGGCTTGGCACGGCAAGCCAGTCACAGTCACAAAGAACAGGCGCAGATCTGCAGAGCGCTGCTCAAGCGCGGCCATGCCATTGAAGGGCTGCACCTCACAAAAGCTTTCAGGAGCCATCAGTCATGAAGTTTCAGCCTATTCACCGCTCACGCATCGTTGCCGCCCTACAGGAGGCGGGCCCCATGACCGCTGCAGAGGTGGCCGAGTACCTGGAATTACCCCAGAAGATCGTGAGCGCCTGCATCGCATCAACACGCTGGCTGCTGCCGCAGCAAGTGTTTCGCATCGCTCGCTACAAGCCCGTCACAGGCTATCGAGGGCGCGACCTGCCCGTGTACGCCGCAGAAGCTGGGCCCGATGCCGCCCACATCGTCAATCCCGCAAAACGCCGCAAGCAAGCTGAAGCGCGGTACCGGGAAAAGCACCGCGCGTCCATCAATGCGCGTGGGCGCACCGTAGCCATGGCGCCAGTCAACCCCTGGCTACAACTGGCACCGCCGGAGATCAGAGGCGCCATGTCCCTTCAAGGTCGAATCTAAAGATTCGCACATCACCAATCACGGCCCGCCATTGAGCGGGCTTTTCTCATTTTGGGAGAGGTCATCATCATGAGCAGCACCACCAAGCTACTGCCCTGCCCGTTCTGCAGCAACGCAGACATATCCATCAAAAACGAGAACCCAAAGGACAACAGCGGGGGCTATTTCATAGAGTGCCCTGGATGTGGCGCCAGCACAAGCCTGCGATTCGCATGCGGTGACGACCCCACCTATCTGCTGGCTGAGCAATGGAACCGCAGAACAACCTCACACTGCCTGCACCAGATTCAGGAGCCAGACACCGGACTGCAGCAGCTCATTGCTGAAATAGACCAGCACATGCGTGCCGAATGGAATGCAGGGCGCCTACCCGCTGAGTCCTGGCCCACCACTCTTGCCAGCCGCGTGAGTGCTGCTGTAGCAGGTTCCGCAGCCACTGCGCATGCAGCAAAGCCCACACAGCACCCCGACGATGCCGCAGTGGACGACCTGGCCACGCTCATGAAAGCCAAGCTCGCCAAGCAGCGGGACAAGGGCTACGGCGGATGGGATACCGACTGCACCCGTGAGCGCCTGTCCGAACTGCTGCGCGGCCACGTTGAAAAGGGCGACCCCGTGGACGTTGCGAACTTCTGCGCATTCCTGTCGGCGCGCTGCGAAGGCATCGCACCCCTGGAACAGGCAGACGCACAGGATGCAGAGTCTGACTATCAGCGCGGCTATCGCCATGGCTACAACCGCCGCGATGCAGAAGTGCAGGGAGCGCTCCTGTGATCGCCCAGCTATTCATCGCACTGTTTGGCGTCACAGCAGTGGCGCTGTCTCAATCGACCATGGCCGCGCGCCGCCGCTGGGCCTCTGTCTTCGGACTCGTCGGCCAGCCATTCTGGTTCTATGCAGCCTGGGAAACCCAGCAATGGGGAATCTTTGCTCTGTGCGTGCTTTACACGGTCACATGGGGCAAAGGCTTTTACACCAACTGGATAAGCATCGACCGCGCCGCTATCGCGGCAGCAAAGGGAGAAGATTAATGAGCACCACCAAAGAATGCTGGTCCACGGACGGCGAAGAATTCACGTTTAACAGCTTGGGCGACTTGCTTGATAGCCGCGGCGACGAAATGCGCCCAGGCTACAAGGTCTGGCGCGGCACAGCGATGCTGCCAAGCATGGAGAGCCTCACTGATGCCGATCGCGTGATTGAGGACATTGGTGAGCGCGCCCATGACTTCGGCGGCGAATACGCAGAGGGCTACCCAGAGGTCACGCCCGAGCACAAAGCGAAGTTGCAAGTCCTGCTGGAGCAATGGCTTGCTGAATGCCCTTCGCCCCGCTTCTATCAGGTCACCGACGCAAAGCCGTATGTGCTGACCGCTGACGACTTCACCAAAGAGCAGCTTGAAGAAATCGCCCTGCAAGAGGAAGACGATCAGCGCGCCACCCAAGCAGCGCAAGGAGGTGAGACATGAAAGCGCTGCCGGTACGGTTTATCTACGGTCAAGGCTACGAACCCTGCACGGTCGATGAAGCCACCCATGTCACTCTCAACATCCCCGGCCCCACGGGGAAACTGACTCTTCCAGTCATCCAAGCAGGCAGGCGCGAAGGCACCGGCTGCTGGACATGGAACGGCAGCACTGAAACACCGACTCTGCGCCCCAGCGTCAAAACCGATAGCTGGAAGGGCTGGATTTGCCACTCATGGATCAATGACGGCTGCGCGCAGTTTTTGAGCGATTCAACACATGAGCTGGCAGGGCAAACCGTGCCACTGCATGACATTGAAACACCGGCAACTCAAACAACAGAACAAGGAGAGTCAACATGAGCGAAAACTTGCGAATCGTCGCGGCTAGCGTACTAGCCAAAATCAATGTCATGCTGGAAGTAGCGAAGGTCAACCCGCAGGCATTCACCACGACCAAGATCACTGAATACCTCGCGGCCTTCAAAGTGCAATTAAAAGACGCACTGAGACTAGACACAGCAGAGCGAAAAAATAACGCAGAGCGCGGCACCGAGTCGGTGATTGTCGATCTTGATCCTGGACTCGACTATGCAATGAGTAATGCGGAGCTGCGCCAGGCCATCAATGAAACTACCACTCACCTACGGCCGCTGATGATTGGCATACAACTTTCCGAAGCGACTCAGCAGACGCTTGGCGATCACTTGGAATGCTTGTTGCAATTCGAAAAGGCTCGGGCCGGAATCATGTTTGCCAGCACCGCAGTGAAAGACACTGACTCGACACTCACCCAGACACCCCGAGCTGGGCTGCAAACCCATGGGTCTGAGTGATCGACTTCAAGCCCATCACCCTCCGCGCACTATGATTACCTCAACTGAAAGGATTGATCATGGAACGCGCTGAACTTGAGCAACTGGTTGCAGACCTCCGAATGGGTGATGCCACGGCCGTCAAAGCCGCCGACGTTATCGAGGAATTGGCTCAGCTCAAAAAACCCACTCTGCGCCGCATCCCGGTGCTGGGCGAGATCTCGGGTGAAGACGATGTAGTCATCATCAAAAAGCTTGAGCTGCCACCAGGCACAAAGTGGACTGAATAGTCACCCCACCCCACGAACACCAAGCCCCGCTTTCGCGGGGCTTTTTTATGGATGAAATGAAAATGAGCAAGCAGATCACACTACTGGCCTGGGCAGCCGTGAGGTTTGACCCACCTCCCAGCCTCTGGACGCTGCGAAGAATGGCACGAGAGGGCCGTATTGAGCCCGCACCCGTGAAGGTCGGCAAGTCTTACTTTGTGCCCGAAGATGCGCGGCCCGTAGATCCCAGCCGCAAACCATCCTTGCTAACACGCATCAGAAAGGGTCACTGACATGGCAGCACGCCCAAGAGAGAGAGTCCGCAGGGACTGGCCTACGGGCCTCCGCGAACCACGCCCTGGCTATTTCACTTGGCGCAATCCAGAAAGCGGGAAGGAGCTGGCCATCGGGCGCATCCCGCTAGCTCAGGCCAAGCGCCAGGTGCTTGAAGCACTAGACTATTTGGCCTCGGGCAGCCCAACCCTTTTGGAGCGAATCTCAGGCAAAGACAACACCATTGCCGAACTACTCAAGCAAATGCCTGTTAGCGAGAAATACAACACGGCAAAAAGCAACCGCTCACTTGATAAAAAGATCAACGAAGCCCTAGGAAAGATAGCCTGCATGGGCCTGACCGTCGCGCACTGCGCCAAAGTCGTTGAAGACGAGATGGCAGCTGGAAAGCATCGCAGTGCCCAAGCGCTGCGGTCAAGACTGATGGCCGTTTGCAATCGCGGGCAGCAATTGGGGTGGCTGGACTTCAATCCCGTAGAACCAACCAAAAAACCCAAAGCGAAAACGATTCGCCAGCGCCTCACACTGGACCAATTCAAGAGGATTCTCGCGGCAGCGCCTCAAGTAGCTGACTGGCTGCCTGGCGCGATGCTGGTAGCCCTTCTATCAGGAATGGACCGCGACACCCTTGCAGGCCTGGAACGCAAAGCAGTGGGCTCAGAAGCCCTGACCATTCATCGCGCAAAAACGGGCGTGTGGGTCGAAATTCCGCTACGCCTTCGGATGGACGAAATGGGAATGACGCTATCGGAGGCGCTGGCTGCTTGCCGGTCAACCGTCGTGAGCCGGTATGTGGTGCACCATCGCCGCACCTATCGTGCCGATGTAAAAGCTGGCAGCGCTGTGCATGTGAACCGCATCTCAAAGGCCTTCAAGGAAGCCAGAGAGCTCGCAGGTATTACAGAGGATGATGCACCGACTTTCCACGAAATTCGCTCGCTGTCCAAGCGCACCTACATGGCGCAAGGCAACGTAGATACCAAGGCATTGCTGGGCCACACCACAGAAAAAACGGCCGCGATTTATGCTGATCCACGCGGCGTAGAACCCATCCGAGTCAAGGTCTCTTAAAGGTAATTATCAACAACCCACCTTAGGGAGCAAATTAGGTGACAAATAAGGAACAATCTTCTGAAACCCGCATAGACACGCCTATTCGCGTACTCATGGTTTGTACCGGAAACATCTGCCGCAGTCCCACTGCCCACGGCGTGCTGGAAAAAATGGTGGCGGATGCGGGTCTTCAGCATCTGGTGCAAGTGGACTCCGCCGGCACACACGGCTATCACGTTGGCGAGGCTCCCGATGCCCGCAGCCAGCAACATGCACGCCGCCGGGGCTATGACCTCAGCGGGCAGCGTGCGCGGCAGCTGACGAAGCAGGATTTCGACGCTTTCGATCTGGTGCTGGTGATGGACAGTGCCAACGAAATCGCTGCGCGCCGCATCGCCACGCCCACCCAGCAGCAGCGCATGAAGCGGCTGACCGACTACTGCCAGCGCTTTGACGAGCGCGAAGTGCCCGATCCCTACTATGGCGGCGACAGCGGCTTCGAGCATGTGCTCGATCTGGTGGAAGATGCCTGCCGAAATCTGCTGCAAAACATCGTCCAGAATCGCCAGACCTGAATGGAGCTCTCCATGGATTTGCCGAAATTCCGACTCAGCCCCAATGCCTATGCACTGGATCTGTTTGTGGCTGAAAGCGGTACCTGCTCCTGCTGTGGCCAAGCGCGTGAGCTCAAGTACAACAGCTCGTTTTACAGCCGTGAAGAGCCGGACTATCTCTGCCCCTGGTGTATTGCCGACGGCAGCGCGGCCAAGCACTATGAGGGCGAATTCAACGACTACCTGGGCATTGAAGGCGTGAGCGCCGATCCCGACGAACCTGACAGCATCGTCATGGATCACGTGCTGCTGCTGGAAGTCTGCGAACGCACGCCCAGCTATCACAGCTGGCAGCAGGAGCAGTGGCTGGTGCATTGCAACCAGCCCTGTGCCTTTCTTGGCTATACCGATTACGCCGAAATCCAGACCCTGCAGGCCGAGTTGCAAGCCGATATAGCCAACATGCCGGAGCGCTATCTGCAGGCCATCAGCAAGACCGGTGATCCGGTGGGCGGCTACCTGTTTCGCTGCGTGAAGTGCGGCATGCACCGGCTGCACACCGATTGCACCTGAGGCATGAACACGGACATCATGCGGGTGGAGTTCAGCCACCATATCGACGCCAGCGAAGCTGATGCCGAAGGCTTTTACGAGTACTACTACGAGTACGACATCTACCGCTTTACGCTGGGCGGCCTGAGTCTTGTGGTGCGCAGCTATAGCGATACCTGGGAGCAAGCCAGCGTGCTGCGACTGGAAGAAGCCGGCAAGTCACGCCCGCTGCAGCCCAAGGATCTGAAAATGCCTCTTGTCCAACAGGCGCGGGAGCATCTGCAAAGCCTGGGCAAGCAGGAACTGCGCTGGTTCAACCCCAGGCACGCGCGCTACGACCCGCTTTGAGCAAGCCGCTGAAGCGCTCAGGCTACGGCGCACCCACCGCCAGTTCATGACGGCCGCAGACACCCGGCACCGTAGCGCCCGGAAAATGCAAGCCTTCGGAAAGCGCTTGGCGCAGGGCCTGGCGCTCTTGCCGCGTGGCCCGCATCAGTCGATACATGTCCGCATGGTCGATGAGGCCGGCGGTGCACAGATCCAGCCCCTAGTTGCCGATCGCGACGCCAATACGCCAGCCGCTGTCGTCCACCGCACGGAAGCGATCGATCTTCATGGTGCTCACTCCTTGGCGGTTTCGAGCACGCCGCGGTTGATCTGGTCGCGTTCCATGGACTCGAACAGCGCCTTGAAATTGCCCTCGCCAAAGCCTTCGCGGTAGTTGCCCTTGCGCTCGATGAACTCGAAGAACACGGGTCCCAACAGCGGCTCGGAGAAAATCTGCAACAGCAGGCGTGGCTGGCCGCCTTCGGTGGTGCCATCCAGCAAGATGCCACGCGACTGCAACTCGCCCACGGGCTGGCCGTGGCCGGGAAGGCGCTTGGCGAGGTTCTCGTAATAGATGTCGTTGGGCGCAGTCAGCAGCGGAATGCCAGCCATCTGCAGGCTGTCGATGGCCGTGGGCAGGTCTTCGCACAGCAGCGCGATGTGCTGTATGCCCTCGCCATTGAACTTCATCAGGAATTCCTCGATCTGGCCACCGCCCTGCTTGGCTTCCTCGTTCAGAGGAATGCGGATCAGGCCGTCAGGCGCAGTCATGGCCTTGGAGGTCAGGCCCGTGTACTCGCCCTGGATGTCGAAGTAGCGGATTTCCTGGAAGTTGAACAGCTTGTTGTAGAAGTCGGCCCAGTAGGCCATGCGGCCGCGGTAGACGTTGTGCGTGAGGTGATCGACGACCTGGAAACCGTGGCCCTTGGGATTGCGGTCCACACCGGGCAGAAACTCGAAGTCGATGTCGTAGATGGACTTGCCATCTTCGTAGCGATCGATCAGGTACAGCGGCGCACCACCGATGCCCTTGATGGCGGGCAGGCGCAGCTCCATGGGGCCGGTGGGAATGTCCACGGGCTGGGCGCCCAGCTCCAGCGCGCGCTTGTAGGCCTTGTGCGCATCCTTGACACGGAAAGCCAGGCCGCAGGCACTGGGACCGTGCTCGGCTGTGAAATAGGCCGCCTGACTCCTGGGCTCGCGGTTGATGATGAAATTGATGCCACCCTGGCGATACAGCACCACGTCCTTGGAACGATGCTTGGCCACCAGCGTGAAGCCCAGCTTCTCGAACAGCGGCTCCAGCACGCCGTCTGCAGGCGAGGCGAACTCGACGAACTCAAAGCCGCACAGGCCCATGGGGTTTTCGAACAAATCGGTCATGAGGAGGTTTCCTGAAAAAAATGAAGTTGATGATGGCGCGATCAGGCGGTTTTATCCAGCGCCTGGACTTCGATCTCAACGCCAACGCCAAAAACCAGCTGGGCCTGCACCAGGCTGCGCACCGGGTAACGGCCTTCCTTGAAATAGCTTGCATAGACCTTGTTGAAGGCATCGAAATGAGCCAGGTCGCTGAGCCAGATATTGGCCTTCACCACATCGTCCAGCGAGCTGCCCACCGCCTCCAGCCGCGCCGCGATGGCCTTGAGCACGGCATGTGTCTGCTCTTCGATGGGGCCGGTGAGCGGACGCTTGTCCTCGCCGAAGGGGATCTGCCCCGACAGCATCAGAAGGCCGCCTGCGCGGACTGCGGAAGAGAAGGGCATGCCGCCGGGCGCGGGATAAAAGGTTGCAATGGAGTTCATCGAAGTGCTCTCAAGGTTCAGGTGGTTACAACAGGCTGGCGCCAAGGTCTGCGCAAGCCCTCATTCAATCAAACCGCAGTCTGCACCAGCCGAACGGGCTGGCGAAACACCATGCGGTACATGGCATAGACCGCCAGCACCCACACCGGAATGGCATAGGCAGAGGCACGTACTCCGGGAGTGAGCAGCATCACGACCACCACCAGCGCCATGGCCGCCAGACAGATGTAGTTGGTCAGCGGGAACAGCGGCGCCTTGAAGCTGCGCGGCGTGCCCTTGGCATCATGCAGCTTGCGGTAGTTCAGGTGCGAAATGATGATGATGGTCCAGATGATCACCAACGCCGCCGTGATCAACGAGATCAGCAGCTCGATCACGCCGGCAGGCGCCACATAGTTCAGCACCACGCAGAAGGCAGTGACGATGCCGGGATAGACGATGGCCTTCACGGGCACACCGCGTTTGTTGACTTCAGCCAGCGACTTCGGTGCGTTGCCTTCCTGGGCCATGCCATACAGCAGACGGCTGGAGCTGTAGACCATGCTGTTGTAGACCGACAGCGTAGCGGTGAGGATCACGAAATTCAGCATATGCGCGGCCAGGTGCTCGCCCATGCCCGAGAACACCAGCACAAAGGGACTGCTGCTGTAGGTGCCGCCACCGGCCTTGAGCTGGGCCACCAGATCAGTCCAGGGCGTCAGCGACAGCAGCACGGCCATCGAGCCCACATAGAACAGCAGCACGCGCACCATGAGCTGGTTGATCGCCTTGGGGATGACCTTGCGCGGCTCTTCGGTTTCTGCAGCGGCAAAGCCCAGCATTTCCACGCCGCCGAAGGCGAACATGATGAAGGCAAAGGCCATGAACAGACCCTTGAAGCCGTTCGGCAGGAAACCGCCTTGCGTCCACAGGTTGCTGATCGTCTGCGTGGGGTTGTGCGTGGTGGACAGCAGGTAGATGCCCGTAGCGATCATCGCCACCACGGCCACGATCTTGATCAGCGCGAACCAGAACTCAAACTCGCCATAGGCCTTGACGTTGATGAAGTTCACGCCGTTGATAAGCACAAAGCAAACGGCGGCCGTCACCCAGACCGGGATATCGGGCCACCAGAACTGGATGAACTTGCCCACGGCGGTCAGCTCCAGCATGCCCACCAGCACATAGAGGGCCACGCAGTTCCAGCCCGACAGGAAACCGGCAAAGCGCCCCACGTAGCGGTTGGCGAAATAGCTGAACGAACCGGCAGAAGGCTCCTCGACCAGCATTTCGCCCAAGAAACGCATGATGAAGAAGATCAGCAGGCCGCCGATGGTATAGCCCAGCAGCACGCCAGGGCCGGCCAGCTCGATGATGCCGGCCGAGCCCAGAAACAGCCCGGTGCCTATGGTGCCGCCCAGCGCAATCAGCTGGATATGGCGGTTCTTGAGCTTGCGCTCCAGATGCCCGTTGGAGGAAGGGGTATGCATGGTTTGTCTCCTGTTATCTATATCTACCTATGCGAATCCGAAAAGCGCTTACTGCTCGGCCCGGCCACTCCACATATCCCATGCCAGCGTGAGTCCCACGCCGACGTCGCGCAGCGGGCGCGGCGGGATGTAGTTGGCAGTGCCCTCGACGAGGAAGTCGTCTATCAGCGGGTTCTTGCGGCCCAGCGCCAGGTCGGCGATCAGCATGCCGGCAGCGGTGTGGCGCACGATGCCCGAGCCGTTGCAGCAGGACGCTGCCCAGGCGTTGTCGCCAATCCGGCCAAAGGCGGGCGCATGGTTGTGCGAGACCGCCAGCCAGCCCATCCAGAAATGCTCGAGTTCGATGGCCCCGAGTTGTGGAAAGCGGCGGCGCAGCAGCGCCTGGTTCATGGCCCTGGCCTTGGCGCGGCGCCCGTCAGTGGTGCGCAGGCTGGGTGAATACTCGAACCCCTGGCGGATCATCAGCCGCCGGTCGTGCGTCAGCCGTACCGTGGAACCCGCCACGCCATGCGCGGGCGTCACACCCCAGGCGACATCCGTTCCCAGCTGAGCGATCTGGGCATCGCTGAGCGGGTGGGTGAGGCTGGCGAACAGCAGAATCGGTACCTGGCGCTCCTGGTAGACGCCGAATGACTGCGAGAACGCATTGACGGCCAGAATGGCCTTGCGCGCACGGATGCTGCCCTGGGCCGTGCGGACAAAGGGAGCCGCGCCTTCGAGCTTCGCCTCGATGACCGGCGAGTTCTCGAACAGCTGTACCTGGGACGGCAAGCTGTCGGCCAGACCACGCACCAGCGCCGCGGGATTCATGAGGCGCGTGCCCGGCGTGTAGACCGCTGCCGCGTAGTAATCGGTGCCTATGCGCTGGCGCAGCGCATCACGATCCAGATATTCATGGGACTCCTGCCAGGCATCCAGATTGCGTGCATAGGGCTTGAGCGACTTCTGCGCCACCTCCTCCGTCACCGCCACGTGGTAGCGGCCGCGCTTTTGCCAGCCACAGGAGATGCTGTGCTCAGTCACTGCCCGCTCCAGTGCATCCACGGCAAAGCGGTTGACGCGGATCACGCGGCGGCCCGCCTCGACCGCAGCATCGGAAGGCGCCGAGCTGTGCGGCAAATCGATCGCGAAGCCCGAGTTACGGCCCGAGGCGTTCTCCCCCACCACGCCCGCATCCACCACGGCGATGGAAGCATCAGGTTGCTGTTGTGCCAGCTGGCGTGCTGCCGCCAGCCCCGCATAGCCGGCGCCCACGATGACCCAGTCCACCGCCACATCGCCCTGCAGCGGCGCCTTCGGCTGGCGAGTTCCCAGCAGCGCGCTCCATCCATTGGTGCGGTCGTCGGCGGGAAGGCGGTAAACAGAGCGTGACATGGCGGTTTCCAATAAGAGCCCTCGGAAGCTGACTCGCTCTCCAAGGTCGCTGATGAACAACAATGGAGGCGGAGTCTAAAACATAAAACATTAAACGTTTAATCTTTATTTATCATGGATTACCCGAGGGTGAAATTACCCAAGCAGGCCCATCCAGCCGTCAGTGCCGGAGCGTGTAGCATCTGGTGTGGTGCGTCATCGACGCCTTATGAATCACACACGCAGCCCATGAATCAAACAGGAAGCAAAACCGCCCCCCGCCGTACCCAGGCAGAACGCAGTCAGACCACTCAGCGCAAGATCATCAAATCCGCCATACGGCTGCTACAGAAGGTTGGGTTTCAGCAGACCAATCTGCAGGAAATTGCGCGTGGCGCCAAAGTCACGCTGGGGGCGGTGCAGCACCAGTTCGGCAGCCGTCAGGCGCTGATGGAGCAGGTGGTCGATGAAATCATGGCGCCGCTGGCGGCTGCGGGCGCGGGCTGGCCCGAAGATGCCGCGCAGTTGCCGCTGGAGCCGCGCGCTCGCGAATTCGTGCGCAGGGCCTGGCAAAGCGTCTATGCCCAACCCAGCTATGTGGCGACCTGGAGCATGTTTTTCGGCTGCAAGAGCACACCGCTATTCGAGCGCATCAACGCGCACCGCTCCCAGCATGACCCCGCCTCCTTCGAACACTTCGTGAAGGTTTTCCCGGAAATCGCCGAGCGCCATCCTCAGCCCAGCCACTTTGCATCTGTGGTGTTTGCTGCGCTGCGAGGCCTGGCCGTCATGCGTCTGTTCGAGATCGACGATGCAGCGGCCGAACATCAGTTGGAGGTGATCTCCCAGATGATCGTGAACGCAGGCACGATCAACCAGGCTTGAGCCGCAGGCAGCAGCGACTTTCGCCCCCTGAACAAGCTAGGCCCATATCAGTCAAATTGGCTTGAAATTCTTTCTCTACAAGCGCTTCATGCTATCAAACATGAGATCCAACCTCAGGCTGTTGAGCGACGCCCCCAGTTCATCACGGCTGTACCCAGCACCGCCATGGCGCCGCCGAGCACCATGGAGCCTTCAATGCTCTCGCCCAGCAGCAGGGCAGAAAGCAGCACGCCGATCACCGGCACCAGCGTGATATAGCCCGAGGCCGCACCTGCGCCCAGCGATTTGACGCCCGCGAAGTACCATGCATAAGCCAGGGCCGTGGAGCCATAGGCCATGAAGAGCATGGCAGTCCAGGCAGTGCCGCTGGCCTGAAATGCCGAAACCAGCCCCTGCGGGCCTTCCAGCACCAGGCTGGCGGCCAGAAGCAGCAAGGCGCCAAAAATGGAAGTCACGGTGGTCGCAGCCAGCGCATCCACGCCTGCCAGCATGGCACGGCCAATCAGCGTGTAGCAAACCCAGCAGGCCACGCAGCCCAGAATCAGCATCTCGCCCACCCCTACCGTTCCGTTGAGCAATTGCATGGGGTCGCCATGCGAGATGACCACCATGGCGCCGCAGGCCGCCAGCAACATGCCCAGCGCAATGGTGGCGTTGATGCGCTCCTTGAAAAGCCACACCGCAAACGCCAGCGTGACCACCGGATTGAGCGTGATGAGCAGCGCAGCCTTGCCCGCAGGCAGATACTGCAGACCCGTGAGGAAAAAGCTGGCGTAGCCGAACACCCCGGTCGCGCCTGCGGCAAACATGCCCAGCCAGGTCTTGACAGACCAGTGCCTGAGAGCACCCAGCCCGCCCGAGAAATACAGCCAGGGCAGCAACAGGGTCGCAGCCAGCAAAAAGCGCAGCGCCGATGCCGCCAGAGGCGGCATATTGAGCGCCAGAATGCGGCCTGCCGGCCAGGAAGCGCCCCACATCAGGGCCATGCCCAGAAGACGCAGGTGTGCGCTCATCAAAGAGCTCTTGACGGATTCGGAAGTCATGAAGATGGCCAACAAAAAAAGCCGCGGCCATTCGATCGCGGGCAGCGGCTCAGATCAGGGATCTAAAGACCCAATATACCCGCAACACATTCCGGATGGATGCATGCCGCTACCGTCTGGCGCACTGTGCTATGCCTGCACAGGCCTCAGCAGCGCGGCATGCTTGTGCAAGGCATCGCGCACCAGAGGCCGCAGCTGCGCAGCCTCCGAAGGCTCATTCAAAGCCGCCAGAATGCGAAGCCTCATGCGCGGCTCCCAGAACTTCTGGATATGCTGGGCCACACCGTCGAGCGCCTCGTCATGCTCTGGCATGGCCTCGAAGAACTCGGCTATGCGATTGGCCATGCGGATCAGGTTGTTCACATCCATCACTGACTTCCCATCTCCAGCTGGGCTGCGGCCAAATGACCGAGCTGCTGGTCGTTGAAACGCCTGTAGCCCTGCTGCCAGCTTGAAGGCTGCGCCACGGGCAATACCTGCACGGCCGTCACCTTGTACTCGGGGCAGTTGGTGGCCCAGTCCGAACTGTCGGTGGTGATCACATTCGCGCCCGACTCGGGGAAATGGAAGGTGGTGTAGACCACGCCGGGCTGTATGCGCTCTGTCACCGTGGCGCGCAAAACCGTCTGGCCGGCGCGGCTTTCAATGCCCACCCAGTCGCCATCGCGTATGCCACGGTCCTGTGCGTCATGCGGATGAATCTCGAGCCTGTCCTCGCCATGCCACTGGTTGTTGGCCGTGCGCCGCGTCTGCGCGCCCACGTTGTACTGCGAGAGAATGCGCCCCGTGGTCAGCAGCAGCGGAAAGCGCTGCGTGACCTTTTCATCGGTGGCCACGTACTGGGTGATGATGAAGCGGCCCTTGCCACGCACGAATCTATCCTGGTGCATGATGGCCGTGCCCGCCTCTTCGGTGCCCTCGTTGCAGGGCCACTGCACGCTGCCCAGGCGCTCTATCTTCTCGTAGCTCACGCCCGCGAAAGTCGGGGTCAGTGCCGCGATCTCGGCCATGATCTCGCGCGGATGGGCGTAGTTCATGGGATAGCCCAGCGCGTTGGACAGCAGTTGCGTCACCTCCCAGTCGGCATAGCCGGCCAGCGGCTGCATGAGCTGGGTCACGCGCGAGATGCGACGCTCGGCATTGGTGAACGTGCCGTCCTTCTCCATGAAGGACGATCCGGGCAGGAACACGTGGGCGTACTTGGCGGTTTCGTTGAGGAAGATGTCCTGCACCACCACGCACTCCATGGCCGACAGCGCTGCCGTCACATGCTGGGTGTTCGGGTCGGACTGCACGATGTCCTCGCCCTCGCAGTACAGGCCCATGAAGCTGCCTTCCAGCGCAGCCTCGAACATATTGGGAATGCGCAAACCCGGCTCGGGACTGAGCTTCACGCCCCAGGCGCCTTCAAACTCGGCTCTGGTGATGCTGTCCGAAATATGGCGATAGCCCGGCAGCTCATGCGGAAAGCTGCCCATGTCGCAGGAGCCCTGGACATTGTTCTGGCCGCGCAAGGGATTCACGCCCACGCCTTCGCGCCCCACATTGCCCGTGGCCATGGCCAGATTGGCAATGCCCATGACCATGGTCGAGCCCTGGGCATGCTCGGTCACGCCCAGGCCGTAATAGATGGCGGAGTTGACCTGCCTTCCCTGCGGATGATCCGCACTGCCCAATGCATACAGCCGCGCCGCGCCGCGCACCAGCTCGGGAGCCACGCCGGTGATTTGGGCAGTTGCCTCGGGCGAGTTCTCCGGCCTGGCAACGAACTCCTTCCATTGCGCAAAGGACTTGGCATCGCAGCGCTCGTCAATATAGGCATCGGCCAGCCAGCCCTCGGTGACGATCACATGGGCCAGCGCCGTGATCATGGCCACATTGGTGCCGGGCCTCAGCTGCAGGTGGTAGTCGGCCTTGACATGGGGCGAGTTGACGAGCTCGATCTCGCGAGGGTCGATCACGATCAGGCCGGCGCCGGCACGCCGGGCATCGCCATGCCGGGCGTCGCCACGCAGCCGCTTTTTCATGCGCGAGCCGAATACCGGATGCGCCGCCGTGGGATTGGCGCCTATCACCATGATCACATCGGAGTGCTCGACCGACTTGAAGGTCTGCGTGCCTGCCGACGTGCCATAGGTCTGACCCAGGCCATAACCCGTGGGCGAATGACAGACGCGCGCACAGGTATCGACATTGTTGTTGCCGAAGGCCGCGCGGATCAGCTTTTGCACCAGATAGGTTTCCTCATTGGTGCAGCGCGACGAGGTGATGCCGCCAATCGAGTCCCTGCCATGCTTGGCCTGGATGCGGCGGAACTCGCTGGCCGCGTGGGCAATGGCCTCCTCCCAGCTCACTTCGCGCCAGGGATCGGTGATCTTCGCGCGGATCATGGGTTGAGTGATACGGTCCTTGTGCGTGGCATAGCCCCAGGCAAAACGCCCCTTGACGCAGGCATGGCCTTCATTGGCCTTGCCGTCCTTCCAGGGCACCATGCGCACCACCTGCTCGCCCTTCATCTCGGCCTTGAAGCCGCAGCCCACGCCGCAGTAGGCGCAAGTCGTGATCTCGCTGTGCTCGCTCTGCCCCAGCTCGACCACGGTCTTTTCCTGCAGCGTGGCCGTGGGACAGGCCTGCACGCAGGCGCCGCAGCTCACACAGTCGCTGGCCATGAAGCCGTCGCCCTGACCTGCCGTGATGCGAGACTCGAAACCGCGTCCGCTGATCGTCAGCGCAAACGTGCCCTGCGTTTCCTCGCAGGCGCGCACGCAGCGATTGCAGACAATGCACTTGCTGGGGTCGTAGTTGAAATACGGGTTGGAGGTATCGACCTCAGCCTTGGCCTCGCCCTTGAAGTGGTTGGCTCCATCCATGCCATAGCGCACCTCGCGCAGGCCGACCACTCCGGCCATGTCCTGCAGCTCGCAGTCGCCGTTGGACGAGCAGGTCAGGCAATCGAGCGGGTGGTCGGAGATATAGAGTTCCATCACGCCCTTGCGCAACTCCTGCAGCGGCGGACTCTGGGTGCGCACCCTCATGCCCGCTTCGGCAGGCGTGGTGCAGGACGCAGGAAAGCCCTTGCGCCCCTCGATCTGCACCAGACACAGCCGGCAGGAACCAAAGGGCTCCAGCGAATCCGTGGCACAGAGCTTGGGCACCTTGATGCCGCCATCGACAGCGGCGCGCATCAGCGATGTGCCCTTGGGCACGGTGACCTCGCGGCCGTCGATATGCAACGTGACCAGTTCCTCGGACAAGATGGCAGGCGTTCCGCAATCGGTGTTCTTCAGATGTTCCAGCATGGCTCTCTCCTCAGGCGGGGTTCACGGTCTGCACGGGCTCGATACCGAAGTCCTGCGGGTAGTGCTGTAGCGCAGAGCGCACCGGATAGGGGGTCATGCCGCCCATGGCGCACAGGCTGCCATGCTGCATGGTGTCACACAGGCTCTCGAGCAGCGCCACATTGGCCGCATGCTCTGCACCGCCTTGACGCGTGATGCGGTCTATCACCTCCACTCCCCGCGTGGAGCCGATGCGGCAGGGCGTGCACTTGCCGCAGGACTCGATGGCGCAGAACTCCATGGCATAGCGCGCCAACTGCGCCATATCGGCGCTGTCGTCATGCACGACCAGACCGCCATGGCCGACCACATTACCCTTGGCGGCATAGGCTTCGTAGTCCAGCGGATCATCCCAGTTCTCGGGCGCCACATAGCTGCCCAGCGGGCCGCCGACTTGAATGGCCTTGACGGGTCGACCGCTGGCCGTGCCGCCGCCAAAGTCCTGCACCAGCTCGCGCAGCGTGAGGCCGAAGGCTTTTTCCACCAGTCCGCCATGCGCGATATTGCCCGCGAGCTGAAAAGGCAGCGTGCCGCGCGAGCGCCCCATGCCATAGCCCTGATAGAAGGCCGCGCCCCTGGCAAGGATGATGGGTACGGTCGCCAGCGTGATCACATTGTTGATGACCGTGGGCTTGCCGAACAGGCCTTCGATTGCGGGCAGCGGCGGCTTGGCGCGCACAATGCCGCGCTTGCCTTCGATGCTCTCCAGCATGGCGGTCTCTTCGCCGCAGACATAGCTGCCCGCTCCCTTGCGCACCTGCAGGTAGAACGCCTTGCCGCTGCCGGCCACATTGGCGCCCAGCCAGCCCGCCGCACTGGCACGTGCAATCGCCTCGTTCAGCATCACAATCGAGTGCGGATATTCGCTGCGCACATAGATATAGCCCTGAGTCGCACCCACGGCCAGACCAGCGATCGCCATGCCTTCAATCAGGCAGAACGGGTCGCCCTCCATCAGCAGACGGTCGGCGAACGTGCCCGAATCGCCTTCGTCGGCATTGCAGGCAATGTATTTCTGCGGCCCTGCTCCCACATTCTCTGCAGCCGCAACGGTCTTCCATTTGATCCCTGCCGGAAATGCCGCCCCGCCGCGACCGCGCAGGCCGGAGTCCAGCACCTGCTGGACGATGGCTTCGGGCGCCATGGCTGCAGCGGCCCTGAGGCCTTGCCAGCCGCCATGGGCCTCGTAGTCCCGCAGGCTCAGCGGATCGACGATGCCCACGCGCGCAAAAGTCAGTCGCTCCTGCCGTGCCAGATAAGGCATCTGTTCGGTCAGCCCATGGCATAGCGCATGGGACTGGCCCTGCAGCATGCCGGCGTCCAGCAGACCCGGCACGTCAGCCGCCTGAACCGGGCCGTAGGCCACGCGGCCCTGTGCAGTCTCAATCTCGACCAGGGTCTCCAGCCACAGCAAGCCACGCGAGCCGTTGCGTACCAGCTCCACCGCCAGGCCTCGCGCCGCGCACTCGCGCTGCAGCGCCTGGGCCACCGCATCCGCGCCCACGGCCAGGGCCGCGGCATCGCGCGGCACATAGATGCGCGTGGCAGCAACAGCTTCATTTTCGATAGCTGCTTGCGCTTCATCTGCCTTAGTTTCAAGTCGCTTTTGCTGTATTTCCTCCAGCAGGGCATCGAGCCGATCCGCAGTCATCCGCGCATGGACTTCACTCTCGTCGACCATCACGGCCGGCGACTGGGCGCACAGCCCCAGGCAGTAGACAGGCTCCAGCGTCACGCTGCCATCGGCGCTCGTGCCATGGGCCTGGCAGCCCAGTGTCTCTTGCGCATGGGCGAACAGTGCATCGCCACCACGCGACTTGCAGGCTTCGGCCCGGCAGATCTGGATCAGCGTCCTGCCATGCGGCTGCTCGCGCAAATGCGGGTAATAGCTGACAACACCATGGACCTCGGCACGCGAAAGATTCAGGGCCTCGGCAATGGCGGGCACGGCGGCGCGCGGGATGAAGCCCAGCGCATCTTGCAGGGAGTGCAGCAGCGGCAGCAGGCCACCGGGTTCCTGGCCAAAGCGGGCCAGACAGTGCGTCAGGGCGTCCTGCTGTTCGAGGCTGAGCAGTTGCGCAGACTCCTGCGGCTGCTCAATAGGGTGATGGGGCATGGGGCGACCTTGTTATGAGGGCGCACCAGCGCCCTTTGTCTCATGCCGTATTTCAGCCCCGGCCGTATCTCAGGTCAAATTCTTTGAATTGATGACGCGATTCAAATTGCAAATCAGCGCACGGCCCCGGCAAAGCTGGCACATTGCTGGCGCCAGGCCTGGGACTGCATGAGCGCCAGCGCGGCCTGCTGCGCGCGGGTCGCCTGCTCCTGCGAAGGGGTCAGGAAAGCAATGGCCGTCTGCACCTTGGGCGCAATCAGAGGACGCACCGAGATCCGGGCCGACTCGGGCAGCGTCGCCACCAGCGCACCAGGCAGCACGCTGTGCAGACCGCCTTCGGTCACGGCCAGCATCAGGCTCAGCACGGAATTGGTCTCCATGGCCGCACTGACCTCGCAGCCGGCTGCCACAAAGCTCTGGTCCACAATCAGCCGGTTATGCATGTCCGGCGTCAAAAGACATAGCGGCAGCCTGGCCGCCTGAGCCCATTTCACAGGTTTCTGGCTCTGCTCCCCAGCCGCAGGACTGAGCAGGAAATAATGCTCCTGATACTGCGGCCACATGGTGATGCGGGCGCTGCGTGCCGTGCGGCGGCCCGACTCCAGCCTTTCGCTGTAGCCCAGGGCCAGATCTAGCGAGAGATCTTCGAGTCCGGTTTCTATCTCAAGCGAGCTCATGGAGAGCACCATGGGCGTGATGCCCGGGTGCTGGACCCGCAGCAGCGCTGCAAAGCGCGTCAGCATGGGGATGGCCGTAGGCACGGCAGCCATGCGCAGCAGACCCTTGAGCTGGCCGGCTGCGGCGCTCAGATCCTGTCTCAGCGCCTCCTCGGCCCTGAGCATGGACAGTGCCGTGGCCAGCACCTGCTCGCCCTCGGGAGTCAACCCGCCAAACACGCGGCCGCGCCTGACGATGACGGCACCGAACTCGTCCTCCAGCGCCTTGAGCGCATTGGACAGTGCAGGCTGCGTGATATGGCAGGCCTGCGCCGCCCTTGCGAAATGGCGGTGCTCGTTGAGCGCCACCAGATAACGCATGGAGGTCAGAAGGTTCATCAGGTATTGCTGCTCACCGTGATCGTGGGGAACTTGCTGGAGAAGTCCTTGGCCTTGAGAGCCACCTTCACGGCCAGATCGCGCGCCACCTTTTTGTAGACCTGTGCGGCTTCACTCTCGGGCTCGGCCACCACCGTGGGCTTGCCGCTGTCGGCCTGCAGGCGGATCTGCAGCGACAGGGGAAGCGCCCCCAGATAGTCGATGTTCTGTTCTCCTGCCATCTTCTTGCCGCCGTCTGCGCCAAAGATATGTTCGACATGGCCACAGTTGGTGCAGACATGGGCAGCCATGTTTTCGACCAGGCCGAGAATCGGCACGCCGACCTTCTCGAACATCTGAATGCCCTTCTTGGCATCGATCAGGGCGATGTCCTGGGGCGTGGTCACCACCACGGCACCCGTCATGGGCACGCGCTGGGACAGCGTCAGCTGGATGTCGCCGGTTCCGGGCGGCATATCGACCAGCAGATAGTCCAGATCCTTCCAGTTGGTCTGGCGCAGCATCTGCTCCAGCGCCTGGGTGGCCATGGGACCGCGCCAGATCATGGCCTGGTCGTTGTTGACCAGCAGACCGATGGACATGACCTGCACGCCATGGTTCTCCAGCGGCTCCATGGTCTTGCCGTCATGGCTTTCGGGCTTGCCCGAAACACCCATCATCATGGGCTGGCTGGGGCCGTAGATGTCGGCATCCAGAATGCCCACGCGGGCACCTTCGGCGGCCAGCGCCAGCGCCAGATTGGCCGTGGTCGTGCTCTTGCCCACGCCGCCCTTGCCGGACGAGATGGCGATGATGTTCTTCACGCCGGGCAGCAACTGCACGCCACGCTGCACGGCATGCGAGGCCACCTTGGTGGTGATGTTGACCGAGATATTGCCCACGCCCGCCACAGTCCTGGCCGCAGCGATGAACTGGCTGCGCAGGGCAGGCTGCAGGCTCTGGGCCGGATAGCCCATCTCCACATCGAACGAGACATCGTCACCGGCAATCTGCAGATTGCGCAGGGCGCGCGTGCTCACAAAGTCCTTGCCAGTGTGCGGATCAAGCACGGTGGCCAGCGCGCTCAGAAGCGCTTGTTCTGTAACAGCCATTGGATTTAGTTTTCCAGAGGTTTCTTCAATGAGGGATAGTCTAGCGAAGCTGTCCAACCCCTGTGCACAGGAGACAATGCAGCCCTTTGCCCAAGATTTGAGAGACAGCCCGTGAAATTGAAGATGGCCGAAAATTCCCTGTTTGCAGTCCTGATGCGCTCACGCTGGTGGATCAGCTTTGCGATCTGCGCTGCGGTGGTGCTGGTGTCGCTGGCGGTGTTCCCCAAAGACATTTCGCCTTTTGCCGCTCTGGGAGCCTTCCCGTTCTTCGTCGTCGGCTGCATTGCCTGCTACAAGCAGCTGCGGGCCCCCAGCCCGGCCAGGCTGGAGCAGATTCAGCAGGTGATCGCCGAGCAGTCCTGGGCCGACTTCAGCGCACAGTTGCAGACAGCCTGGCAAGCCGAAGGCTATGAGGTTCAGCGCCTGAACCAGGCCGGTGCCGATCTGCTGCTGACACGCAACGGTCAGACCAGCGTGGTCGGCGCGCGCCGCTGGAAAGCCGCCGCCCATGGCGTGGAGCCGCTGCGCGAGCTGCAGGCCGCACAACACAAGCTGAAAGCCGATCTCTGCGTTTACGTGGCTCTGCAGCCTCTGGGCGAAAATGCCGCCAGCTGGGCCGCGCAGAATCAATTGGTGGTGCTGGATGCCAAGTCCATCGCCACGCTGATTGCCAAGAACCAGAAAAAGAGCTGACGGCCGCAGCAGACTGTCACCAGGGCCGCCGGCCCGTTCGATGGCCCGGCCCACCTACCGCCCGCGGCCCAATCCGGGCACACTGCAGCCATGGCGGCAGTGCAGTTCTCTCCCACCCTCCCACCCAGTCTTGCCGAAGCAGAGCGGCAGAGCTCCATAGGCCCTAGCTCCAGCATCGGGCAGACCGGCCTGTTGCTCAGCGGCGGCGGCGCCCGGGCTGCCTACCAGGTCGGCGTGCTGGCCGCCATCGCCGAGCTGCGCCGCGCTCGCGGTCTACAGCATGGCCCCAATCCCTTTCCAGTGCTTGCTGGCACATCGGCAGGCGCCATCAATGTCGCAGCCCTGGCTTGCCATGCCGATGCCTTTGACAGCGCAGTGCGGCGCATGCTGCATGTCTGGGGCCATATGCATACCGAGCAAATCTACAAGGCCGACTCTCTCAGCGTGCTGCGCAGCGGCGCACGCTGGCTGACGCTGTTGTCGCTGGGCTGGGCGCTGGCCCGCTGGAGCCGCATGCGCCCGCGCTCGCTGCTGGACAATGCTCCGCTCAAAACCCTGATGAACAGCGGCCTCATGCCTTTCGAGCGCATCCCACAGCTCATCGACAGCGGTCATCTGCACGCCCTGGCCATTACCGCATCCAGTTACAGCAGCGGTCAGCACATCACTTTCTTTCAGACTCGCGAGGCTTTGAGCCCCTGGGTGCGCGACCAGCGCAAGGCCGTGCAGACCCTGCTGACCGCCGATCACCTGCTGGCCTCGTCGGCCCTGCCCTTCATATTTCCAGCCATGCCGCTGCCCATGGACGGACATCTCGAGCATTTCGGCGACGGCTCCATGCGTCAGACTGCGCCCCTGGCACCAGCGATTCATCTGGGCGCCAGCAAACTGCTGGTCGTCGGCGCGGGCAGACGCCACGAGCCTGTGAGCAGTCAGCCGCAGGTCGATGCCAGCTATCCCACACTGGCCCAGGTGGCCGGGCACGCGCTGTCCAGCATTTTTCTGGACACGCTGGCTGTGGACATAGAGCGTGCCGAACGCATCAATCACACGCTGAGCCTGATTTCTCCGGCCGAGCGCATTCACAGCCGGCTGCGCCCTATCGAGGTACTCGCCATCACCCCCAGCGAGCGCATCGACGATATTGCCACGCGCCACATCGACAAGCTGCCGCTGCCGGTGCGCACCTTGCTGGCCACGCTGGGCGTGCGCTCAGGCACGGGCAACCCCATGCGTGACGGTGCGCTGGCCAGCTACCTGCTGTTTGAGCAAGGCTATACCCGTGAACTGATAGCACTGGGCCGCAAAGACGCACTGGCCCGAAGTGAGGAGCTGTGCGCCTTCCTGGGTTGGCCTAAAGAATGTAACAAATGTTAATGATGCGAAAGGAGCTAGGCAAATGATGCGTGAGACACTTTGCATGACCTTCATCATCTTTCCGGCAATCGCCTAGTGACTCCATCCCCACAGCCCATCCGCGCTTCCAAATCGCTCAAGCTCTCGCTGATCCTGCCTTTTGTTGCACTGATTGCGCTGCTGACATCGGCCCTGGGCATGCTCTGGTACTGGACGGGCAGCAACACGGTGTCCGCCTTGTCCGAACAGGTGATGGAAGAGAAAGCCGAGCGTATCGCGCTGATCGTGGATCGTCACCTGCACCCATCCAGCGCCGTGCTGGAGGCTGCGTTTCCCAGTGGCCAGCCCGTAGCTGCCGATATCCGCGAACATATTCCCGACCTGATCTCCCGGCTGTGGGTGGCGACCTCGCTGCATACCCGGCCCAATGACTATGTGTATTACGCCAATATCGCGGGCCAGGGCATTGCTCTCAAGCGAGTGGCTCCAGAACTGGGCCAGTTACGCCTCAAGACTCGGTCCGGCGAGCACCGCAGCTACTTCAAGGTCGCCAGCATGCATGCCGAGCCGATCTACGAATCCACCGAAACCAATCTGTTCGAGCCGCGCCAGCGCCCCTGGTTCAAGCTTGCGGCGGAGTCGGCCGATGTGATCTGGACGCCTGCCTATATCGACTTCAGCGCCAAGGACCTGGTGCTCACGCGCGCGCGCCGCATTCTCTCCAGCAAGGGCAGCCTCGAGGGTGTGGTTGCCACTGATATTTCGCTGCGCGCGCTCAATGAATTCGTCAACCAGCTGCATCTGAGCGAACATGGCCGCGCCTTCATCATCGAGGCCGACGGCTCCCTGATCGCCGCCACCGGCATGCCCAACATCCACCGGCGCGAAGACGGCAAGCTGGAGCGCATGAGCGCCGCCAACAGCCAGGACCCGCTGATTCAGGCGGTGTACGACAAAATCCAGGGCGCCTTCCAAGCCTCGCTGTCCAGCGACGGCCCCGACACGGCCCTGCTCGAAGATGACAGGCACAACCATATTCGCATTGCCTACCGGCGCCTGAGCAATGGAGCCGGTCAGGACTGGATGGCCGTGGTGGCCGTGCCGCACAAGGACATGCTGACCGGCGTCTACCGCCATATGGCCCTGGTGGGCAGCCTGGGCCTGCTGGCCCTGGTCGTGGCCGTCGTCATCGGCACCCGCATCTTCGGCGCCGTGGCCAACGATATGCGCTCGCTGACCCGCGCCGTGCGCCGCGTGGGCCTGGGCGAAATCGACACGCCGATCGAAGTACAGCGCCGCGATGAAATTGGCGAGCTGGCCCACAATTTCCACCGCATGCGCCACAGCCTGTTTACCGATGCACTGACCGGGGCCAGCAACCGCAGCGCACTGCAGCATATTCTGACCACACTCACCCGCCCCCTGCCCGGCCAGAGCATGGCCACCCCGTTTGCCCTGCTGTTTGTGGACCTGGACCGCTTCAAGCCGCTCAATGACCGCTGGGGCCATGACAACGGCGATCTGGCACTGGCCGAGATCAGCCTGCGCCTGCGCAATCTGCTGCGCCCCGATGACGTCGTGGCGCGTCTGGGCGGTGACGAGTTCATCCTCATCCTGCGCGGCGTCAGCGACGAGGAGCAGGTACAGGCCGTGCGCCTGAAGATAGAGCATGCGCTGCAGCAGCCGCTGGGCACGCTGCAAGGCATTCCCGAGGGCGAAGCCGTGACCGTGGGCGCATCCGTGGGACAGGCCCTGTATCCCAGGGATGCCCAGGATGCACAAAGCCTGCTCAAGGTGGCCGACCAGGACATGTATCGCAACAAAAGGCCTTCGGTGGGCTGAGCGCAGCCTCGGCTATCGCTTCCAATTTTGAAGCTGCTTACGCTTTATATTCATAGAATTACTATTAATTTCAGCTTGAAAACAATATGTTCACTATGTAATTAGCTATAAAAAGCAAAGCGAATGCCGCTCCCGAACGAACTCGGCGGGCACCGCCGCAAAACCCGCGCCCGCAGCCTGATGCCAAGCCCTTCTAGAATGACGGGTTCTCTGTGAAAGCTGTTTCCTCATGACCGCACGCAAACTATTCGTCACCACCGCCCTGCCGTACGCCAACGGCAACTTCCACATCGGCCACATCATGGAATACATCCAGGCCGACACCTGGGTGCGTGCGCAGCGAATGCAGGGCAATGCGGTCAACTTCGTGGGTGCCGACGACGCCCACGGCGCGCCCATCATGATTGCCGCCGAAAAGGCCGGCAAGACGCCCCAGCAGTTCGTGGCCGACATCGCCGCCGGCCGCAAGCAGTATCTCGACGGCTTCCACATTGCCTTCGACAACTGGAGCAACACCGACAGCGCCGAAAACCACGAGCTGTCCAAGCAGATCTATCTGGACCTGAAGAAGGCCGGCTTCATCGAAACCCGCACCATCGAGCAGTTCTTCGATCCCGAGAAGAACATGTTCCTGCCCGACCGCTTCATCAAGGGCGAATGCCCGCGCTGCCACGCCAAGGACCAGTACGGCGACAACTGCGAAGTCTGCAGCTCGGTCTACGCGCCCACCGACCTCATCAACCCGTTCTCGGCCCTGTCGGGTGCCACGCCGGTGATGAAGTCGTCCGAACATTTCTTCTTCAAGCTCTCCGATCCGCGCGCCGTAGAGTTCCTGACCGAGTGGACGCAGAACGGCAAGCATGTGCAGCCCGAAGTGGCGGCCAAGATCAAGGAATGGTTCGGCGTGCGCACCAACCCCGACGGCTCGACCAGCGAAGGCCTGGACGACTGGGACATCAGCCGCGACGCGCCTTACTTCGGCATCGAGATCCCCGACGCGCCGGGCAAGTACTTCTATGTCTGGCTCGATGCGCCCGTGGGCTATCTGGCATCGCTCAAGGAACTGCTCAACCGACGCGGCGAAGACTACGACGCCTATATGGCCGACCCCGACCTGGAGCAGTACCACTTCATCGGCAAGGACATCATCACCTTCCACACCCTGTTCTGGCCTGCGATGCTCAAGTTCAGCGGCCGCAAGACGCCGACCAGGATCTGCGTGCACGGCTTCATGACCGTGAACAACGGCGAGAAGATGAGCAAGAGCCGCGGCACCGGCCTCGACCCGCTCAAGTACCTGTCGCTCAAGATGAACCCCGAGTGGCTGCGCTACTACCTGGGCGCCAAGCTCAACGGCAAGAACGAAGACATCGACTTCAATCCCGAAGACTTCATGCTGCGCGTCAACTCCGACCTGATCGGCAAGTACGTGAACATCGCTTCGCGCGCCGCAGGCTTCATCAGCAAGCGCTTTGACGGCAGGCTGGGTCAGGTAAGCGAAGACGGCCAGGCCCTGCTGGCCGCGCTTCGCGAGCAGCAAACCGCCATCGTCGCCGCCTACGAGGCCCGCGACAGCGCCCGCGCCGCGCGCGAGATCATGCTGCTGTGCGACAAGGTCAACAGCTATGTGGACGCCAACAAACCCTGGGAACTGGCCAAGAAGGAAGGCATGGATGCGCGCCTGCACGATGTGTGCACGACCTGCATCGAAGCCTTCCGCATCCTGACCATCTACCTGAGCCCCATCCTGCCCGGCGTGGCCGCCGAAGTGGCCCGATTCCTCATCGTGCCGCCCGAGAGCTTTGCCGACGTGGTCAAGCCCCTGGGCGCAGGCCACCAGATCGGCATCTACCAGCATCTGATGCAGCGCGTCGATCCCAAGCAGCTCGAAGCCCTGTTCGAAGCGCCCGCCGGCCAGGCCGCCCCCGCCACCGAACCCGCCAAGGCCGAGAAGAAGGCTGCCAAGAAGGCCGAGCCCGTGATCGACCCCAATGCCCCCGGCGGCGAGCCGCTGGCCGAGACCATCAGCATCGACGACTTTGCCAAGGTCGATCTGCGCATCGCCAGGATTCTGGAATGCAAGACGGTCGAAGGCTCGACCAAGCTGCTGCAGCTGACGCTGGACGTGGGCGAGAAGGACGAAAACGGCCAGCCCAGGACCCGCAACGTGTTCAGCGGCATCAGCAGCATGTACCAGCCTGAGCAGCTGCAGGGCAAGCTGACGGTGATGGTGGCCAATCTGGCACCGCGCAAGATGAAGTTCGGACTGTCCGAAGGCATGGTGCTGGCCGCCAGCCACGCTGACGAGAAGGCCCATCCCGGCATCTATGTGCTGGAGCCCTTCCCCGGCGCCATGCCCGGCATGCGGATTCATTGATCTCATGATCCCCCCTGAGTCGCCTTCGGCGCCTTCCCCCCGAGGGGACGACACCTTCGCCGCGAGGCGGCAGGGCCGCCTTAGGCGCTTGCCCGGTGTCTCCTCCCGGGGGCGTGCCTCATCAGGCTCCTGCGGCTTCTGGCTGGCTGGAGTTTTTTTATGCCTGGCGCTTTCGGGCTGCACCGTGATCGCCGTCACCGGCACTGCCATCAGCGTGACAGCCGGGGCCGTGGGCCTGGCCGCCGATGCCGCCATCGGCACAGCCAAGATCGTGGGCAAGGGGGTTGGCAAGGCCGCCGATGCCTTGATGGATGAGGATCAGCCCGATGCCAGCGGCGTGAATATTCGCTACCGCGATCCGTCGGCAAGCGCTCCCGCAGCGGCAGAAATGCCGGCAGCGACCGCCAACACCATGCCTGCCGCGCCCTCTGACGGGCTGCCGCCGCAAAACTGACGAATCACCCGCATCCGTTCACAGGAAACCGCATCGCGCTACACATCAGATAGCGCAATGCGGTTTTTTCATGCCCTGGCGCGCACCCACAAGCACAAGCGCAGCGCATAACTAAATAACCAATAACTTCCTGTTACACCACCGGGATATTGAGCTTGTCAGAGCCGGTCCGCTTCCTAGAATCCGACTCCATCAGCTCTGCCTGCTCCGCCCCTGCCCAGAAGAATGCTCGACATTCACCACACATAACAAAGGCCGCGCACATTCAGGCATCGAGGTCATAAATCCCCCACGCGGCCTTGCGTGGGGACAACGGGAGGCCCCATGCGATCGAAACCCTTGCTCACTTCAGCGCGCTCTGCGCTATGGCTGGCTCTTGCCCTGGCAGCGCCGCTGCCCAGCCTGGCCAGCTCTGCTGCCACCTCCTTGCGTGTGCAGGATGTGGCCGTGCTGGCTGCCAGCTGCGCCAACTGCCACGGCCCGGACGGCCGCTCCACGGGCGTCATTCCCCAGCTGCGCGGCCTGCCCGAGGCCCATCTGCTGCAGCGCCTGCAGGCCTTCAAGGCCGGCACCGCCAAGGACGCCACCGTCATGACCCGTCTGGCCAAGGGCTACGACGATGAGCAACTCAAAGCGCTGGCCCAGTGGTTCAGCAAGAAGGGCCAGTAATGCAGATCAATCGTCGTCAAATTCTCGGCGGTGCCGCCGCCGGCGCAGCCAGTTTCGCCGTGCCCGCCATCGTGCAGGCCAAGGCAGCTTCGGCCCATGTGGTCGTGATCGGAGGCGGCTTTGGCGGAGCCACGGCCGCGCGCTATCTGCGCCAGTTCGCACCGCATATCCAGGTCACACTGGTGGAGCCGGCCGAGCGCTTCTATACCTGCCCCTTCTCCAATCTGTACCTGGCCGGCCTGCGCAGCTGGGACAGCATAGGCCACGGCTACGGCGGTCTGCGCAAGGCCGGCGTGAACGTGGTCCATGCACGTGCCGACCAGGTCCTGACCGACTCCAGGCGCGTGCTGCTGTCCAACGGTCAGGCGCTGAGCTATGACAAGCTGGTACTCTCGCCCGGCATCGACATGCGCTGGAATGCACTGGAAGGCTATGACGAGGCGGCCGCCCAACTCGCTCCCCATGCCTGGAAGGCCGGAGCACAGACCCAACTGCTCAAGAAGCAGCTCGAAGCCATGCCCGACGGCGGCAAGTTCGTGATGGTCATCCCTGCCAACCCTTTCCGCTGCCCGCCCGGTCCCTACGAGCGCGCGGCCATGGTGGCGCACTACCTCAAGAAGCACAAACCAAAGTCCAAGATTCTGCTGCTGGACGACAAGGATGCCTTCTCCAAGCAAGGCCTGTTCATTCAGGGCTGGAAAGCGCTTTATGGCGACATGATCGAATGGGTCAAGCAGGCCGATGACGGCAAGGTCACACGCGTGGATGCCAGGAACCTGGAAGTGGAAACCGCGTTCGGCACCAGGCACAAGGCCGATGTGCTCAACGTCATCCCGCCCCAGAAGGCCGGCTTTATTGCCGACCGTGCCGGCGTGACCAATGCCAGCGGCTGGGTGCCCGTCAAGCCCGAGTCCTTTGAGTCCACTCAGGTCCAGCATGTCTATGTGCTGGGCGACGCCACGATTGCCGCGCCCATGCCCAAGTCCGGCTTTGCCGCCAATACGCAAGGCAAGGTGGCCGCTGCCGCGATTGCCGCCGAGCTGAGCGGCCAGCCCCTGCCTGCGGCGGCCTTTGCCAACACCTGCTACAGCTTGATCGGCACCGACTACGGCATCTCCGTGGCCGGCGTCTACCGCACGGCGGCGGGCAAGCTGATCGAGGTGCCAGACTCCGGCGGCGTGAGCCCCTTGAACGGCGATGCCGCCTTCCGAAAGGCCGAGGCCGACTACGGCGCAGCCTGGTACAAGGCGATCAGCGCGGATATCTGGGGTGGTTGACTAGAGGCATCCCCCTGAGGCGCTGACGCGCCTTCCCCCTTCTCTCGCGACGCTTCGCTTGCGGGAAGGGGGACGCTGGCTTTGCTGCGGGACTGCCCTTGCTCGCCAGCCCGAGCGAAAGTTCACGCTTCATGCGCTGGATGCGAATCTCTGCCACCCGCCCTCCTCTGCTTTATTGAACGACTGATATGTTGTTGTGGTCTGTTTTTTTGCTGGGCATGGCCTTCGGCGTCGCCGCGCGGCTCGGACGTTTCTGTCTGCTGCGCGGGCTGCGCCAGCAGGTGGGACTGGACGAGGAAGCCGCGCCCGGCCAGGCACCTGCATTGCAGGGCTTTGCCCTGGCACTGGCCGTGGCCTTGCTGGCCTCGCAGGGGCTGCAGGCTCTGGGAATGCTCAATCTGAGCCAGGCCGCCATTGCGCGGCCCAGCTTTTCCATGGCTGGCGTGCTGATTGGTGGTTTGCTGTTTGGCATCGGCATGGTGCTGGCACGCGCCTGCGGAGCACGCTCTCTGGTGCTGCTGGCGGGAGGCAATCTGCGCTCTCTGGTCACCCTGGTGTTTCTGGCGCTGGGCGCACAACTGGCCATGACCGGTGTGCTGACGCCTCTGCGCCTGTGGCTGCAGACCCTCGCCCCCCTCACTCTGGCTCACGCCACCCTGCCCGCCTATCTGCCCTCCTTGAATACATGGCTGCTGACGCTTGGTCTGGCCTTGCTGCTGCTGGCCTACGCCCTGCTGCGTCCCGGCCTGCGCCAGAGCCGCTTGCAGTGGGGCAGCGCGTTGCTCATAGGCCTGCTGGTGGCTGCCGGCTGGTGGCTGACTGCGCATATCGGGGTCGATGAGTTCGAGCCGGCCCGCCTCACCTCGCTGAGCTTCATCGGCCCGATCGCCGAGACCCTGCTCTATCTGCAACTGTCCGTGGGCCGCGAAC
This sequence comes from Comamonas sp. F1-6, assembly GCF_039581415.1. Lineage (NCBI taxonomy): Bacteria > Pseudomonadati > Pseudomonadota > Betaproteobacteria > Burkholderiales > Comamonadaceae > Comamonas > Comamonas sp. F1-6. The sequence continues at coordinate 43,016 of NZ_JBCPWN010000007.1, read as the reverse complement.
CCGGCATAGGCCTGGCGCTGACGGCGGGCGTGCTCGCCGGCGCATTTCTCGCAGCCCTTGGCAGTCGCACGGCACGCTGGGAAGGCTTTGACTCCACCAGCCGCCTGGCTGCCAGCGCCGGTGGCGGCCTGCTGATGGGCGTTGGCGGCGTGCTGGCCGCAGGCTGCTCCATAGGCCAGGGGCTGAGCGGGCTGTCCACGCTGTCACTGGCCAGCTTTGCGGCCGTTGCCGGCATCCTGCTCGGAGCGCTTCTCAGCCTGCGCCTGCTGCGCCAGCAATAGCGCTGGCTTCGCTTGGGTATTCACCTCCGGATCAGGACCTGCTCCTAGAATCTCCAGCCACCAGCTCTGCTTGTGCCGCGTGTCGGCTGAGAGGCAATCCCATCGCGCTGCGCCCAAGCTTGCTTCCCTCCACCGAATCCGAGGCCTGGATCAGGCCCTCATTCCCATTACAGGAGCAATGCTCATGCAACGTCGCCATTTCCTCTGGACTCCGCCCGCACTCGCCCTGGGCGCCGCTGCCGGCCCGGCAATGGCAGCACCCGCCATCATCAGCAGCCAGTCGCCCATCCTGCCGCGCAAGGGCAAGGGGCCGCGTATCGTGATCTGCGGCGGCGGCTGGGGCGGCCTCACGGCGGCACGCTATCTGCGCGAGCTGATTCCCGCTTCTGACGTCGTGCTGCTGGAGCGCAATCCGACCTTCTGGTCCGGCCCCATGAGCAACAAGTGGCTGGTGGACATAGTTGGCACGGACTTCGTGAACCGCGACATGCTGCACCCGGCCAACAAATACGGCTACACGCTGCTGCAGACCGAAGTCACAGGCTTCGAGCGCGACAAAAAGCTGGTGCGCACGGCCCATGGCCTGATCGAGTACGACTTCCTGATTCTCTCAGGCGGCATTCGCAACGATTACGAGGCCTGGTTTGGCAACGACCAACACGCCATCGAGTACACGCGCACCCACTTTCCCAACGCCTACATCCCCAATCAGGAAATGCTCTCGCTCAAGAGCAAGGTCAAGAACTTCAAGGGAGGCACGCTGGTGATGACGCTGCCGCCACCGCCGCATCGCTGCCCGCCCTCGCCCTATGAGCGCGCCTGCCTGATCGCCTGGCATATCAAGAAGAACAAGATTCCCGGCAAGATCCTGATCCTCGACCCCAAGCCCAAGATCGCCCCCATCGGCGTGGGCTACAAGCAGGCTTTCGAAGAGCTGTACGCAGACATCATCACTCATGTGCCCAATGCCGGCGTCAAGGAAGTAGACCCCTTCAACAAGCAGATCAAGACCGCTGCGGGCGACTTCAAGTTCGACGACGCCATCCTCATGCCGCCCCACCAGGCCGCCGACATGGTCTGGAAGGCGGACCTGATAGGCAAGGATGCCGCCACCGGCAAGCCCACGGGCTGGGCCGATATGCATAACCGTCTGTTCCATGCCAGGAGCGACGACCGCGTCTACTTTGTGGGCGATCTGATGGGCGCGATCTCGCCCCAGTTCGGCCACTATCCCAAGAGCGGCCATGTGGCCAACTACATCGGCAAGATCGTCGCCCGGAACATTGCCGAGCGCGTGGCCGGCAAGGAGGTCGTGGCCCGGCTGCCCGACAACCTCTGCTACATGATGGTCAACGGCGACCCTCAGGAAGAAATTTCGGTGAAGTTCGAATACGAGGTGGACGCCAGCGGCCAGGTCAACCAGACCCAGATCGACATGGATGTGCGCACCTCCGATCTGGTCAAGGAGGACTTTGCCTGGATCAACGGCAAGTTCGGAGATTTCCTGGGCACTTAAATCTCCCCCTGAGCGGTTTTGCCGCTTCCCCCTCTCTCTTCGGGAGGGGGACGACGCCCTCTGCTAGGCGCCCCCGCCGCGAGGCGGCTCTTGCTTGGCGTCTCTCGCTTGGAGTCGGTGCGATTTTTGAAGTTTTGTTAATTGGATTGAAGAGAAGCAATGTTCAAGAACACCACCCGTAGAAGCATGGTGCTGAACTCGGCGGCAGTCGGGGCCAGTCTGGCTCTGCCCGCATCGGCTCTGGCGCAAGCCAGCAGCGCGGCCAAGAATCCGCTGGTCGGGCCACTGGCGCCGAACCCAGCCGAGTTCAAAAAGCTCATGGAGCAATTCACCGGCGGCAAGGCCACTCAGGCCGATGGTCTGCAGCTGGAGGTGCCCGTGCTGGCCGACAACCCCAGCGCCGTGCCCGTCAAGGTCAAGGTGATGCTGCCCATCACCGAGCAGGACTGGTGCGAGGAGATCATCGTGCTGGCCGAGCTCAACCCCTCGCCACTGACCTGCCGCCTGCAGTTCACCGCAGCGGCCGGAACGGCCGAGGCGGCGGTGCGCATACGCCTGTCCCAGTCGCAGACTGTTCACGCGCTGGCGCGCATGAAGAGCGGCAAGGTACTGGTCGCCAAACAGGCGACGACCGTGGCCGCCAGCGGCTGCGGCATGTGAATCTGGAAACACCCCCTGAGTCGCTGCGCTCCCTCCCCCTCTGTTGTGCCACGCTTTGCGTGGCCGAGGGGGACACCGCCCGCGCGGCAGGTCGGTCTTTGCGCGGCGGTTGCTGGCCCAGGCCCACTTCTGGTTCGGGGCGTAGTTGCATCCACATTCACGATGGATGCCTGAACTGAAAGGAATTTAGATGAATAAGCCACCCCGCGTCTGGGTCAGCAATGCCAGCCCCAAGAAGGGCGAAGTGCTGCGCGTGCGCGCGCAGATGGAACATGTCATGGAAAGCGGTCTGCGCACCGACCCGGCCACGGGCAAGGTGCGCCCGCGCAATATCGTCAGCCGCTTTGAAGCCAAGCTGGGCAATACCTTGCTGTTTGCCTGGGAGCCAGGTATTTCGATTGCCCAGAACCCTTATATCGAGTTCACCTTTGTGGCGCGCGAAAGCGGCGAGCTGAATATGCAGTGGAAGGACGAGCAAGGCCAGACACTGAGCGCCCAGAAGACAATCAGCGTCGCCTGATCGCGAGCTCCCCACGCCTGCCCACTACGTGTGGCCGCGGCCCCGGCGTTTTCATCTTGGGCGGCCCGGCGATGAAAAAGCCCCGTCCGGTTTGCACCGGAGCGGGGCTTTTTCATGGATGACAGACCTCAGTTGCCCTGATAGCGGCCGGGGCGATGGCTGATCCACAGGAACATGCTCATGATGACCGCAGCGAGCACCGAATACGCCACACGCTCCAGCGGCACGATGGCCAGCGCCAGCAGCACAACAGTGCAGTCGATCATCATCTGCACCTTGCCGGCGCGAATGCCGTAACGGTCCTGCAGATAGAGAGAGACGATGGTGGCTCCGCCCAGGCTGGAATGATGCCGTGCGAGGAACAGGCAACCCGACCCCATGAGCAAGCCTCCAGCCACGGCCGCATAGAGCGGATTCAGATAGTCGATATGGATGAAGCGCGGGCCCACATCGGCCATCAGCGCCAGCATGGCAACCGAGACAAAGGTCTTGATCGTGAACTCCGCGCCCATGCGCCTCCAGGCAAACCAGTAGAACGGCAGATTGATGACGAAGAAAATGGCGCCGAAAGGCAGTCCCGTCACATAGTGCAGCAAAAAGGCCACGCCCGCCGTGCTGCCCGTGAGCAGTCCCGCCTGCGCAAACAGCATCATGGTGATGGAGACAAACAGCGAGCCCGTGAACAGGGCCTGCGCGTCCTCGAAGCGGCCATGGCGCAGGCCCGAAGTGGCCGGCGCAGCAGCAGCGGGGGCATCCATGCGGCCGGCCAGAGCAGAGCTGGCCGAAGAAGATAGCGGTGTCGACATGTCGGGTAAGACAGCAAGATTGATGCCCATGATCTCGATAAAGACCGGGGCGAGCCGGTGCGGATAACACCGGGAAACCCCTTAATTTTACGGATGGACTCATGCTGTATGCACATGATTTGCTGCAACGCAACAAATCCCGAAGGGGAATTTCAGGCGCAACTCCGTCGTATATTTCAAGCTTTTCGGCATCCATCGCTTACAGGGAAAGCGTCAAAAGCTATCAATTCAGAAGCATCTCGACTCCCCCGCCACCACAGCATTCAGCCCCTCTTCAGACCAGAGGCAAAAAAGCCCTGTCTGCGCCATCGCAAACAGGGCTTTGAACAGATCCGGTGGCTTTGCAGGCGATCAGCCGCGCGACTCGTCGGGCAGGCGTTCGCGGTTGAGCGTGCGCAGCACCCGGCCATCGGCGCCAAAGGTCACCGTGAACTGCATCTCGCGCGTGGGCGGATCGATGTAGTTCCAGTCCCAGTCGGTTTCCTGCTTGAGCTTGTAAGTCATCATCTTGGCAGGCTTGCCCAGCATGCGGCGCACCTCGTTTTCCTCCATGCCGGGCACGACCTTGGCAAACACATGCGGGGCCAGCACCTGGCGCAGCGCACTCATCTTGCCGTCAGTGTCTATGGTGATCATGTAGTTCCTGGCGCCGGCCGGCTGACGGTTGTACTCGAAGGTGCGCGAGCCGTCTTCCTCGTTCCAGATGCGCTCGGGCTCGCCGAACCGGGCGCGCACATCGGCCTCGGTGGACAGGCCTTCCTCCAGCTCCTTGATCTTCTGCTCGTCGCAGCCCAGCAGCGCCAGGGTGCTGATAGCAGCCGCCACCAGGGCCGCCGTCAAACGGGAAAAAATATTCATGGGCTTGGATCACAATGCTTGCCAGACAGAATGCGAATTCTGACATCAAGCCACCCGCGCACGCGCGCCACTTTTGCAAATGCTTGTCAAAACGGAGCTATCCCCAGTGAGCACAACCATAGAGCAGCTGTTTTCCCAATTCACCAGCGCCGCACAGGCGGCCCAGGATCAGCAGGACAAATGGCTGATCATCGATCCCGTCTACGAACACCTGGAGACACTGCAGGACGCCGCACTGGAGCAGGTTCTGCCGCATATCCTGACGCTGATCGAAACCTATCCCGAACTGGACTATGGCGGCCCCGGTCCGTTCGGTAGCCTGATCGAGGAGCACCCCATGGCCGCCTACACCCCGGCCTTGCTGGCGTCGCTGGAGCGCCAACCCAGCGTGCAGGTGATAGGCTGGCTGGACCGCACCATGCGCGTGGACGAGGACTTCCAGCGCAACGACCCGAACCCGGTCGGATCCGCCGAATTTGCCGCTGTGCTGCGCAAGATCGTCGATTCGCCATTGGCCTCGGACGACTGCAAGGAGTTCGCGCAGATCTGTCTCAAGGATCTATAAGAACGAGCTTGCGATCTCTACGCAGCCGCGTTGGAGCGCAATCGGGATGAGTTCGAAGCGGTGGCTCGCCGCTTGCACCGGGGTGCAAGCAAGAGTCAGCGCGTAGAAATCGCCCGATTTCGCTCCAACCCTTCGGGACAGTGTCTTTGCGGACGCCCGGTCAGGGGCGGTCTGCGGCGTTGCCTCGCCGTCCGCGCAAATCCTCGCAACAGCAGAGCTATTGCTGCGGTATCGCGCGCGGGGGGCCGCCCCCTGGCATCCCATCCCGCAAAGCCTCTGTCGCGGCGCGAGGAGATCGCAAGCACGTTCTAAAGGCCCGGTGCGGGCCTGGCGCCCGCGTCGGGCTAAAATCCGCTGTTCTGAGAGGTTTTACACATATGTCTTTCTTCCGTCGCCCCGACTACCGTTCCGACACCACCAACTTCATCAACGACCTGAAGCAGCAAAAGCCCGAGCTGGACAAGCAACAGCAAGCCGGTCGCGCCCTGCTGTGGGACAAGGACGTGAACTATGAAGTCTGGGAAGATCTGCGCGCCGGTCGCGTGGAACAACAGCCCTACGTGTACCAGACCAACCACTCCTGATCTTTTCGATGAAATCAGCCTCAAGCGCTTACTCATCAAGCGCGCTCAGCTCTGCAATCCATAGCAGACCATGAGCGAGGCTGAAAAACAGACCCTGTTGCCGGGCCAGAACCCGGACGCTTCTGATCCGTCGCCTTCGGTCGTCGATCAGGTGGCCCTGGCACGCCTGTACGGCGAGCCCCTGTTTGCGCTGCCCCAGGATCTCTATATCCCGCCCGATGCGCTGGAAGTCTTTCTCGAAGCCTTTGAAGGCCCGCTGGACTTGCTGCTCTACCTGATCCGCAAGCAGAACTTCAATATCCTCGACATCCCCATGCTGGACGTGACGCGCCAGTACATGACCTATGTGGACGAAGTGCGCAGCCGCAATCTGGAGCTGGCAGCCGAATATCTGCTGATGGCGGCCATGCTCATCGAGATCAAGTCGCGCATGCTGCTGCCGCCCAAGAAGCAGGAGGACGGCGAAGAAGCCGAAGATCCGCGCGCCGAGCTGGTGCGCCGCCTGCTCGAATACGAGCAGATGAAGCTGGCCGCCCAGCAACTGGGACAGCTGCCCACCTACGGGCGCGACTTTCTCAAGGCCACGGTCTATATCGAGCAAAGCCTGCAACCGCGCTTTCCGGATGTGGAAATCGGCGAGCTGCAAGCCGCCTGGCGCGACATCCTCAAGCGCGCCAAGCTGGTGCAAAGCCACAAGATCACGCGCGAAGAGCTGTCGGTGCGCGAGTACATGAGCCAGATCCTCAAGCAGCTGCAGGGTCAGCGTTTTGTGGAGTTCGAGCGCATCTTCAATCCGGAAAAAGGCTCGACCGTGCTGGTCGTCACCTTTATCGCCATGCTGGAGCTGGCCAAGGAAACGCTGATCGAAATCACCCAGGCCGAAGCCTACGCGCCCATTTATGTGCGCCTGGCCTATACCCCGGTGTGAGGCTGGAGAACAGTTGCAGGGCCTCGGCCTTGTAACCCTATGGCCCACCAGAAGTTCAGCAAGGGCTTACATTCGCATCCTTGGCTGCAGCACGCCAGCCTCCTGTTCCACCGCGCCTTGACGCGACACCTACGACATGACATACAGCGTCAAAGAAATTTTCTACACCTTGCAGGGCGAAGGCGGCCAGGCCGGCACGCCGGCCGTGTTCTGCCGCTTTGCGGGCTGCAATCTGTGGACCGGCCGCGAGCAGGACAGGCCCAAGGCCATCTGCCAGTTCTGCGACACCGATTTTGTCGGCACCGACGGCACGCTGGGCGGCAAGTTCGCCACGGCCGATGAACTGGCCGAGCGCATCCTGAGCCAGTGGCCTGCCGACGACAGCCGGCACCGCATGGTGGTGCTGACTGGCGGCGAGCCTTTGCTGCAGGTCGACCCAGCCCTGATCGCAGCCCTGCATGCGCGCGGTTTTCGTATCTCGGTGGAAAGCAACGGCACGGTGGCCGCACCCGAGGGCATAGACTGGCTGTGCATCAGCCCCAAGGCCGGTGCCGACTGGATTCAGCGCAGCGGACAGGAGCTCAAGCTGGTCTGGCCTCAGCCCACGTTCGATCTGGCGGCCATTGAAGCCAGCACCGAGTTCCAGCACTATTTTCTGCAGCCCATGGACAACGCCCAGCAGGGCAGCAATATTGCCGCCTGTATCGCGCAATGCATGCAGCGCCCCGGCTGGCGCCTGAGCCTGCAAACCCACAAGCTCACGGGAATTAGATGACCCCCCTGAGTCGCTTCGCGCCTTCCCCCCGGGGGGACGACGGCCTTTGCTGCGGGGCGGCCCTTGCTGGCCGTGCGCCATGGGGTTCGTTCCCAGCTCAAAGGCCGAAGGCAATGCTCAGCGCCACCGATCACTGATATGCAGTTCACCGTTCACCAGCGTTTTTTCTTCGATGCCGCCCATACCCTGGAGCGGGCTATCGAGACCGAGGGCAGCCGCCGTATTCACGGCCACACTTATTGGGCGGAAGTCAGCGTGAGAGGCCCGCGCAATCCGGACAACGGCATGGTCATCGACCTCGGCCACCTGCGCGCGCGCCTGGAGCTGCTGCGCGATCAACTAGACCATCACTTTCTCGATGAAGTGCCGGGCCTGGGCAAGCCCACGCTGGAAAACCTCTGTCTCTTCATCGCCAATGCCCTGGCCGATCTTGAGCCCGCTCCCAGCCGCATCCGCGTCTGGCGCGACAGCATCGGCGACGGTTGCGTGCTCGATCTGTCCTGAAGACAGCCGCCGCATAAGCCCCGAAACAAACCCCAAAAAAAGGCCCCGCTATTGCGGGGCCAGCTTGCTGAGAGTCAGACGGCTTCCCCACCAGGAGGCCTAACTCGGCAAGATCATCAGGCAGCAGAGTGCGGCAGCCGCCGCAGCTCTTTGCTGCCCATGCTCTTAGAAATTGTGGCGCAGGCCGATTTCGTAGCCCGTCAGGCTCTTGCCCACAGCGGGTGTAGGGCTCAGCGACGAACCCAGCTTGCGGGAAGCCTTGTCGTCGTTGCTCATGCGTGCCACGGCCGCATAGATTTCGGTGCGCTTGGACAGCTTGTAGCCATAGCCCAGGGCAAGACGCTGGGAGTCCGCATCGTTTTGCTTCTTGTCCTTGTACCAGGTGTAGGCAGCGCGCAGTTCGCCGGCTCCCAGAGGCATTTTCACGCCCAGGCTGTACAGATCGACACGCTTGCCGTTGCCGCGGTCGGACGCGATCAGCAGCATGGGAGTGACAACGCCGAAGTTGTAGGAAGCGCCCAGATTCATGGTCTTGTAGTCCACGCCAGCGGCAGCCGTGCCGCCGCGGGCGATGCCGTAGGCTGCGGCAACGTTCAGGGGACCGTTGGCATAGCCCAGACGCAAGCCGGTGGAGCTGGCCAGGCTGTGGTCGTCGGCCTGCTCGCCGAAGCTGTGGGTCAGCTGACCGTAGACGCCACCCAGCTTGGGCAGCAGATAGCTGATGGCATTGGAGTTGCGCTTGGGGTTGGAACCTTCGGAGGTGCCTGCAGCCGAGCCGCTGATCAGGTTATGGCCGTTGATGGCGCCCATGCCGGTGTCGCCAAAGGCATGGAAGGTTTCCAGGTTCTGGTAGGCGGGGGTCTTGTCGCGACCCAGGCGGACTTCACCGAAGTTGCCCAGCAAACTGACGGTGGAGCGGCGATCGAACTTGAAGCCGGAAGCCGTGCCGCCGTCCACGCTCAGGCTGCCCTCCAGCCAGAAATCGGCCTTCAGGCCGCCGCCCAGATCTTCCACGCCGCGAAAGCCCAGACGGCTGCTGGAGTTGCCGCCGTTGGCCAGGCCGGAAACACTTTTGCTGGTCGTGGAGATGTGGGCCACCGACACGTCGGCCACGCCAAAGACGGTCACGCTGGATTGAGCCAGAGCACCGGCGGAAACGGTCAGGGCGGCAAGGGCGAGAAGAGTTCGTTTCATGCTGTTCACTTGTTTGTAGAAATGAGAAAGCCCATGCAGTACGGAAATGGCCTGCCTTGGACGGGCCCCGTCTGGGACTGAAGTCATTAAACAAAGTGAAAATGAAACATTAGTTACAACCCTTAAATTCCCAACAAAACAACAATCTCAACCACAATCGTCACATCGTCCTACATCAGCGGTTGGCAGAACTATCGACATCGAGAATGCGCAGGCGCCGCATTTCCCTGTCAATGCCCTCAATGAACTACATGGGTTTTACCGATCGCATTTAGACTTGCGTGATTTTTCGCAAGCACAGGCCTGCCCCATTCCAGCAACGCGCAAAGCGCCCCAGAGAGACAACCATGTTCCGCACCCTGCTCAAATCCAAGATCCACCGCGTCAAGACCACGCAATGCGAGCTGCACTACGAAGGCTCCTGCGCCATCGACGAGGATCTGCTGGATGCCGCCAACATTGCTGAAAACGAACAGGTCCATATCTGGAATATCGACAACGGAGAGCGCTTCGTGACCTACGCCATCAAGGGCGAGCGCGGCTCGGGCATGATTTCCGTCAACGGTTCGGCCGCTCGCCGCGCCAGCGTGGGCGATCTGCTCATCATTGCCGCCTTCGCCCAGGTTCATGAAAGCGATGTGGCCGAGCACCAGCCGCAGCTGGTCTTTGTGGACGACAGCAACAAACAGGTCGAGCTGCGCCACAAAGTGCCCACCCAGATGCTGTAAAAACGGCTTTTGCCTCCAACACCGAGCGAGAGAACTCCATGCCTCATCTGCATATTGAATACACCGACAACCTGACCGGCCTGAACGAGCGCGAACTGATGCGCGACATCAACGCAGTGGTCTGCTCCCATCCCACCGTTCTCGATGAAGCCGATGTGAAGGCCCGTATTGCCCGCCTGAACATGGACCATGTCTATATCGGCACCCAGCCCGAAAAGCGCGGCTTTGTCCATGTACACCTGCAGCTGATGGCAGGCCGCAGCACCGAAGCCAAGAAGCAGATGTCGGACGGCATTGCCGAAGTCCTGAGCCGCCTCGTGCCCCAGCCTGCCGATGTGATGGTGCAGCTGAGCGTGGACGTATCCGATATGGACAAGGCCACCTACTTCAAGGGTCGCCTCTAAGTCCTTCACGACTCCCGCAACAGCGCCCGCAGCCCATGCTTGCGGGCGTTGCTGTTTCAGGGACATCGGCCTGAATAAAAATCGCCTTGCCTTCTCCAAAGGCACAAACAGCTCTTGAATCATGAGCAGACCTGACTCTCGCCCCCGCTGCCCCCACTGTCACCGAGCACTGCGCACCTGCATCTGCTCGCTGGCCCAGGCGGTCGCGCATCAGGCCGAAGTGCTGATCCTCATGCATCCCATGGAAGTGCATGAAGCCAAGGGCACGGGGCATTTGCTGCATCTGTGTCTGCCGCATAGTCGGGTCATGGTGGGCGAGGAATTCGATGCCACCGAGCTGGAAGCGGCTCTCCATGGAAGCTGGGCCAGCTGGGCCGATACCGATGGTGCGCCACGCCACAGCCTGCTGCTCTACCCCGATACCGCAGAGCAGGATGCCGCCCTGGGGCTGGCTGCGGCCAGCCCCCTACCCTTGCCCTGGCCGCAGCCGCCAGAGCGCCTTCGGCTGGTGGTCATCGACGGCACCTGGCGCAAAAGCCGCAAGATGCTCTATCTCAATCCTGCACTGCAAGCCCTGCCCCGCCTGCCCCTCCAAAATGTGGAGGACTCCGGCTACGCCATCCGCAAGGCCCATCTGCCAGGGCAGCTCTCCAGCTTCGAGGCAGCGGCCCAGGCCCTGGCACAGATACACAACTGGACCTCAGATGGGTCAGCCAATGCAACACTGCATGAAGTCTTCAAGCAGTTTGTGGCGCAGCAAATGCAGCTGCGCCAACACAATCAGGCGCCCCAAAGGAGCGCCTGATGTTCAGCCGTCAAACGGCTTTTCGACTCAGCGGTTGTTGACCACCTGCTCGGGCACATCGGCAGGCTTGGCGGGATCGGTCACCACCAGAGCGGGGCCGCTGCGCTCGCTCTTGCCGCGCTTGCGCTCTGCTGCTCCATCGTCGGCGCTCAGGCTGTCGCGGGTGTTTTTCTGCACGGCAATCGCACCGAACAGGGCCAGCGCAAAAGCCATGGCATAGAAACCTTTTTCGCTGAGCTGCAACGTGGCGTTGAAGAGACCTGTGCCCAAAAGCAGCACCGCGATGATCAGCGCCACCCAGCTGATGCCGTAGTAAATGCCGGTCACGGCAACGCCTTCGAGCTTGTCGCGCACGGTTTTCTGCAGCGAGATGGCCGAGTACAGGCCCAGCACCAGCACGGCAAAGTAAAAGCCTTTCTCGTTGAGCTGCATGGCTGCATTCCACAGCCCGGCCATGAAGGCTACGACACCCAGCAGCAAGGCGGCCCAGGATGCGCCGACAAAGGCGGTTGAAGGCTTGTGGCTGGTGACGGCTTGAGAGTTCATGAGCTTGTCTCGAAAGTTGTGGTGAACGGATAGTAGAAAATCCATTCTCTCAAGCCAAGAGTTTCTTCACAAGGTATCGCCAGAAGATACCCAAAGAGCTATTTTTACTCACCAGGCGCTGGGCTTGGGTTGCAAGCATGCTTACATATGCCCTGAGCTACAACCATTGCCAGGCCATCGCGCGCAGGCTCTGGGCCTCAGTCCTCATCCTCGACTTCGTCCCCATCCATGGCGGCATTGAGCTCCTCCTGGACATGAGGCGGCATGCCGTCTTCCCAGCCATGCTCGTCGACATAGGCATAGATATCGGGTTGCTCGCCGGGCACGGCCTGCAGCATGATGGCCGGAATCTGCCATTTGGCTTCATCGCCCTTGACGGCTTCGCTGGTCCAGTCATAGCCAGGATGCTTTTCATTGCCCGTGGGCGAGGCCAGATCGTTGGCCGGATCCCAGCCAATGGTGGCCGGAGCAAGATTGCCCTGTTCAAAGCGCTGGCTCAGTGCCTGCACACGGGCCCAGCCTGAGCGGTTGATGCTGGGGACCTTGTCCTGCGAAGCATAGTGCTGGAAGTAGCCCGGCTGCTGATACCAGTACAAGGCCTTGGCAACGGCCGGCTCCAGCTTGGGATACTTGCTGATCCAGTCGGGCAGCGCGCTGCCGTTGTCGTAGTTCATGGTGGTGACCACGGCCAGCCACTGAAGGGGCGTGGCAGTGGCCAGGAATTCCTTCATCAGGTCCAGATACAGGGCATCAAAGTCGTCGTCATCCATGGCTGAGACTCCTCCAGGTTGCTTACATCCGCACGATAACAAACCAGGCCTAGGCGATCAAACGAGCATCCAGCCAGCCACGCAGGCTATTGATAAAGGCCCAGCCGCTGGCATGACGCGCCTGCTCCAGCGTCACCACCTGCTCCGTCAGCCGGCCCTGGGACAGGGCCAGTGCCCGCCCCACGCCCGGCAGCAGCCCGCATTGCAGCGGCGGGGTGACCCAGCGCCCATCCAGCTGCACGGCAATATTGCCGCGCGTGCCTTCGGTGATCTGACCGTCCTCGTTGAAAAGCACGATATCGAAAATGCCGGCGCTCTGGGGCTTGAAAGCGTCGTAATGCTGACGTACCGAGGTTTTGAAACGCACCACATCACTATGCGCCACCGCGTTTGCAATGGGTTGATGCGCCAGCTGCAGCGCCACCGGCTGGACCGAGGGCGGCAATGGCTCGGCCGTGATCTGCACTTCACCGGTGATCGAAAGCGCCAGCCGCACGCGCCAGTCGCCCATGGAATGCGTCTGACTGGCCATGCGCTCCATATCGGACTCCAGCTGCATCTGCATCAAGGGATAGCGAAAATGCTGTGCAGTAATCTGCAAGCGGGCCCAGTGCAAGGCCCAGTTCTGCCAGCGGCCATCCTTGAGCGCCAGGGTTTCGAGAATTTCAAGATTCGTGTTCATGCTCCAACACCTTGCTCAAGCACCTTTAGAAAAGCCTGCTTGTGCTGCCATTCCATCCATTCATCGGCCGCATTGGCGCTGGCCGTGATGCCGCTGCCTATGCCGCAGCTCAGGCGCCCATTCCTGAGCACCACTGTGCGAATGGGAACATTGAAAGTTGCATGAATACTCCCCGGCTTGGCCCCGGGTCGCACCACGCCCAGCGCACCGCAGTAGACACCACGAGGCTCGGGCTCCAGCTCGCGAATCAGGCGCATGGCCTGGCGCTTGGGCGCCCCGGTGATCGAGCCGCAAGGGAACAGCGCCCCGAATACATCCATCAGCCGCACATCCGGGCGCGTGCGTGCCACCACATCCGAGGTCATCTGCCAGACGGCCGGCAGTGCCTGGACCTGAAACAGCTGCGGCACTTTCACGCTGTACGGCACGGCTATGCGTGACAGATCGTTGCGCAGCAAGTCCACGATCATCACGTTCTCGGCCCGCTCCTTGGCCGACTCGCGCATGGTTTGCGCGGCCTTCGCATCGGCTTCGGGGGTCCTGCCGCGCGCCGCCGTGCCCTTCATGGGGCGGGTCAGAATCCGCTCGCCGTCCCAGTCGAAAAACAACTCCGGGGACAGCGACAGCACCTGCATGTCGCCGCTGTCGACCAGCGCCGCATAGCCTCCGGGCTGGGCCTGCTGCAGCCTTGCAAACAGCTCTTGGGCCAGGGCGGAAGTATCGGACTCTTTCTCCCCCGAAAGCTCTGCAATCAAGGGGGCCGTGTAATTGATCTGATAGCAGTCGCCCGCCGCGATGGCCGCATGAATGCGCGCCACATGGGCATCGAACTGTTCGCGGCTCAGAGCCGTCTGCCAATGTATTGCCGCAGAAGGCACGGGCGGGTTCTGCCCGCAGGCAGCCAGCGGCCCACGATGCAGGCCGAACCAGACCAGCGGCTGGTCAGTGGAATTCCTATGCACGGCCTCGGCATAGGCGCGATCAAACCCGCTGGCCGCCTCATAGGCCAGCCAGCCCACGCACCACAGGCCTTGCTCGGCAGCCTGCTGCACGGCTTCCAGCACGGCAGGTACGTCCTCGGGCCGATACGCTTGCAAGACCTTCTCGGGCTCGCCAAAGCCATGCTGCAAACGGGCAGCACCCGTCTGCCAGGGAGCGGTGAAATCAAGAACGGTTTTCAAGTCAGATCACCTGCAAGCACACTATCAATATGCGCCGAATGCTATCAAACTTGCTATATCCATCAGCCTGGCATTGCCGGCATAAAAAAACGCGCTGAAGGAATCCCTCAGCGCGCATCCACCAATGGGCCACCTCTGTCGGGTAGCTAAGAGAGAACTCTGTTACTTGCCGCCCAGTTGCGACTGGTACTTGGCCACGGCAGCCGTGTAGGCGGGGCTGGCCAGCAGACGCTGGTATTCGGCATAAGCCTTGCGGTACTCGGTGCTGAACTCTGTTTCGACATAAGCCGCAGGCGTGGGCATATAACCCAGACCTGCACGCTGGTACATCTCAAGGTCGGCCATCACTTCGGCACGACTTTTGCTGGAGGTTACGGAAGTTTGGGGGAGGTCTTGAGCCATGGCAACCGCGGCGCTGGCGGTCAGCACAGCTGCGGTCAACAAACGGGTGAGGGAGCGCATTTTCAATCCTTTCAACGGCGCAGCGGCGGAAAGAAGACCTGCCGCGTGCTGCACGACTGAACTATGCGCCCGGCCCCCACGAGCCGTCTGTGCGTTTTCTCACGCAAAAACTCATTTCACATTGCGAAAAATCAATGCGCTTCTTCGAGCAACAGCCGCAGGCCATCGACGCGGCAAAGACGCAGATTGCGCCCTTCACGTCTGAGCAGACCCAGGCGCGTGAGCCGCGACATCTCGCGTGCGACCTCTTCGCGGCTGGTGCCCAGCATCAAGGCCAGATCGTTCTGGCGCGGAGCTGGCGACAGCAGGGCCTCGTCGTTCTCGATTCCCGCCATCTCGGCCCGCTCCAGCAACTGGGCATGCAGGCGGCCTCGCACCGTGAGGGTTCCCAGACTGACCACACGCCGTGCCAGCACCCCGGCCAGCTCGCTGAGCCGCTGAACCACGGCCCGCATGACCAGAACATCGCTCATGATCAATGCTTCGAGCTCTGCACTGGAAAGCGATGCCACCAGGCTTTCATGCGTGGCCTGCACCTGCACGGACACATGCTTGACCAGAGGCTTGGACGCGAAAGCACCAAAAAAGAAACCGGGCTCCAGATAACCCAGAATCATGGCCCGCCCGCTGGTGCTGTAGCTGCCGACACTGAGCTGGCCGTTGATCAGCATGTACATGCGCTCATCGGTATAGGCCCCGTGCAGCACCTGTCCCGACTCCAGCCGGTGCCAAAGGCATTGCCCCGCCAGCACGGACAGCCTCTCGTCGGACAGCGACTCCAGCCAGCTCACGCTGCGCAGCCCCTGCCAGGCCACGGCTGACACAGGCGCTGAAACCGAGGGCTGCGGGGGCTCGAGCATGGACATGAACAACCTTGTGCAAAAAGAAATGGAAGGCCGCAGAACGCAGGGCCATGCAATGCATGGCCACACAGCATAGTAAGGTGGCCGACAGCAGCCATACCCTTTTTCAACGTGGCGCTGCAGCGCAGCATCGCATAGACTCGCGGGCAAATTTGCCTGCAGGCTTTTCTGCGGGGCCCAGCCATAGACAAGACCAGGAGACATCCCATGACCGCTACCGGCACGCCTTACGGCACCATCCCCCCCTCTTCGCCCCAGCCCCAGCGCCGCCCCGTCAGCCTGCCGCGCCTGGCTCAGATGCGCGCGGCCGGTGAAAAAATCACCATGCTGACGGCCTATGACGCCACGTTTGCCGCAGTGGCCGACGCGGCCGGGGTGGAGTGCATCCTGGTCGGCGACTCGCTGGGCATGGTCTGCCAGGGCCTGCACAGCACCGTGGGCGTGACGCTTCAGGATATGGCCTATCACACGGCCAGCGTCACGCGCGGCCTGCATCGCGCCCAGGCCACAGCCTGGGTGATTGCCGACATGCCCTACGGCAGCTATGCAGAAAGTCCCGAGCAGGCCATGCGCAGCGCCTGCCAGCTGATGCAGGCCGGCGCCCATATGGTCAAGCTCGAAGGCGGTGGCTGGACCGCTCCCACCGTGCGCTTTCTCGTCGATCGCGGCGTGCCCGTCTGCGCCCACCTGGGACTGACACCGCAGACCGTGCATGCACTGGGCGGCTACCGCGTCCAGGGCAAGGACGAGCAGGCAGCGGCCACGCTGCGCCAGCATGCGCTGGAGCTGCAGGACGCCGGGGCCGCCATGCTGGTGCTGGAGATGGTGCCCGCAGCCCTGTCCGCCCAACTGACCGAAGAGCTGCCGCTGTGCCACACCATAGGCATTGGCGCGGGCAATGGCACGGCCGGCCAGGTTCTGGTGCTGCACGACATGCTCGGCGTAAACCTGGGCAAGATGGCCAGGTTCGTGCACAACTTCATGGCCGATGCAGGCAGCGTCAAGGGCGCCATGGAGGCCTATGTGCAGGCCGTCAAGAATGGCAGCTTCCCCGACAATGCCCTGCACGCCTGGTGAACCCGGGCCTTTGTTTTCGTTTTCCCCCACTGTTCGAGTCATGCAAATCGTTCACACCATCGCCGACCTGCGCGCCGCTCTGGCCGGTCGCGGTCGCCCTGCTTTCGTACCCACCATGGGCAATCTGCACGAAGGCCATCTCTCCCTGGTGCGCCAGGCCCGCCAGCACGGCGATGTGACCGTGGCCAGCATCTTCGTGAACCGCCTGCAGTTTCTGCCTCACGAAGACTTCGACAGCTACCCGCGCACCTTCGATGCCGACTGTGCCAAGCTGGAAGCCGAAGGCTGCGACATCGTCTTCGCGCCCAGGGAGAAAGACCTCTACCCCGAGCCGCAGACCTTCAAGGTCCAGCCCGATGCGCAGCTGGCCGACATCCTGGAAGGCCACTTCCGCCCCGGTTTCTTCACCGGAGTCTGCACCGTGGTCATGAAACTGTTCCAGGCCGTGTTTGCCACCACGGGCGGAGGCACGGCCGTTTTCGGACAGAAGGACTATCAGCAGCTGATGGTGATCCGCCGCATGGTGCAGCAGTTCGCCCTGCCCATCGAGATCATCGGCTGCGCCACGGCACGCGCCGACAGCGGCCTGGCCCTGAGCTCGCGCAACGGCTACCTCAGCGACGAACAGCGCGTGCAGGCCATGGCGCTGTCGCAGGCGCTCAAGGCCCTGGCCGATGCCGCGCGCCAGGGCGGCAATCTGGCCGATCTCGAAGCGCAGGCCATGGCCGCGCTGCGCGCCAAGGGCTGGGAGCCCGACTATCTGAGCGTGCGCCAGCGCAGCGACCTACAGACACCTGTCGATGCGCGCAGCGGCGATCTGGTGGCCCTGGGTGCGGCACGCCTGGGCAGCACCCGGCTCATAGACAACCTGGAGTTCTAGGATTCCGCATCCCTCTTAGGCACGGGGCAAGGGCATGCCGGCCCTTGCCTGGCGCCCTTGATTCAGGCCGCGCCGGTGTCCAGCGTCAGGAACAAGACAAAGGCATGGAGCGCCATCAGCACTGGTAGGAGTCCACCGACGACTGACTGGGCAAAGCCTGCAGCGCAAGCCCCTGCCCCTTGAGCCGGCAAAACAGGCCGCTGCCCATTTCCAGCTCCAGCACAAAATCGGCATCGCTGACAAAAGGCAGGGGCAGGCTGCGCAGACGCTGACCAGCAATATGCAGCTGCGCTTGCCGGACACGGCCCACGGCGGCCAGGATTGGAGTCAAATCAGCCTCTGAAGCTTCTTCAGTAAGCGCAATGTGCTTGCATATCAATAGCAACGGCTGCCACAGGCCCTCCCCGGCCCCGGCTCGGTCACCGTCAAGCACACGGGCAGCGGAAAAGCGGATCTGCAATGCGCCGTCCTGCAGGCTGATTGCGGCGACCTCGGAATCTTCAAACTCGAAATTCATGGGCCCGAGCATAGCGCTCTGGCACCTTGGCAACAGCAGCCAGGGCCGCTGCCGCGCATACTGCCGGCTACTCCACACAAGAAGGAACGAGGAGCCAAATGAGCGAAAAACTGTATCTCGATGATCTGTACGTGGGCCAGAAGTTCGTCAGCGAGGGCTACCCGCTGGATGAAGCGCAAATCATTGCCTATGCCAGGCAGTTCGACCCCCAGGTCTTTCACCTCGACCCCGAAGCCGCCAAGCACACCTTCTTCCAGGGCCTGGCCGCCAGCGGCTGGCATACGGCCTCCATCAGCATGCTGCTGGTGACGCAAAGCATTCCCCTGGCCGACGGCGTGATCGGTGGCGGCATGGAAGAGCTGGCCTGGCCCCAGCCCACACGCCCTGATGACGTGCTGCAGGTCGAGTCGGAAATCGTGGAGATCATTCCTTCCCAGTCCAAACCCAACCGGGCCCTGGTGCGCGTGCTCTCCCACACCAAAAACCAGCGCGGCGAGGTGTTGCAGCGCTTCAGGCCCAAGATGGTGTGCTTCAAGCGCCCGGCCTGACCCTCGCGCAGCAAAAGTCCTGGGCACTGCTTAATATCGCCCACCGGCGCTGCCTGCTCTGCACAGGCAGCGCATCACTTGCTGCTGCGATATGAATCCCCATTTTTCCATGAGCCGATGGCGCGCCGAATGGGCGCCCAGCGTACCGCGCGAGCTGCTGGCCGGCGCCGTCGCCACGTTTGCGCTGATTCCCGAGGTCATTGCCTTTTCCTTTGTCGCGGGTGTAGACCCGGCCGTGGGGCTGTATGCCTCCTTCATCATCAGCATCGTGATTGCCGTTTTCGGCGCACGTCCGGCCATGGTCTCGGCAGCGGCCGGCTCGGTGGCCCTGGTGGCGGCTCCGCTGGTCGCATCGCATGGTCTGCAATATCTGCTGGCCGCAGGCTTGCTGGCGGGTGCCATGCAGATCGCCTTCGGCCTGTGCAAGATGGGCAGCCTGGTGCGCTTTGTCTCCAGCTCGGTGCGCACGGGTTTTGTCAACGCGCTGGCCATTCTGATCTTTTCAGCCCAGCTGCCGCATCTGCATGGAGCCAACACCGCCACCTGGGCCATGCTGGCCCTGGGCCTGGCCCTGATCTACGGCCTGCCCTGGCTGGGACAGAGGCTGCAGCTCAAGGCGCTGGGAGCCATTCCCTCACCACTGATCTGCGTGCTGGTGCTGACGCTGCTGGCCAGCTTCATGGGTCTGCCGCTCAAGACTGTGGCCGATCTGGGTCATCTGCCGGACAGCCTGCCGCTGTTCGCCCTGCCCGAAATCCCTGCGAGTCTGGAGACGCTGCGCATCATCGCCCTGCCAGCCCTGGCCATTGCCATGGTGGGCCTGCTGGAGTCGGTTCTCACGGCAGCCGTGGTGGACGACCTGACGGGCACGCCCAGCAACAAGAGCCGCGAGTGCACGGGCCTGGGCCTGGCCAATGTCTCGGCCAGCCTGTTCGGCGGCATTGCGGGCTGCGGCATGATAGGCCAGGCGGTGGGCAATGTGAAATACGGCGGCCGCGGCCGCCTGTCCACCCTGTTTGCCGGGGTGTTTCTGCTGATTCTCATGGTCGCCCTCAAGCCCTGGGTGTCCCGGGTACCGGTGATTGCTCTGGTGGCCATCATGGTCATGGTGTCGGTCTCGACCTTCGACTGGAAGTCGCTGGGCAATCTGGTGCGCCACCCGCGCCTGTCCAGCTCGGTGATGCTGGTGACGGTGGTCATCACCATCGCCACCCACAATCTGGCCGCCGGCGTGGTGGCGGGCGTGCTGCTCTCGGGCGTGTTCTTCACCTTCAAGGTGGCCAATATGCTGCAGGTCCAGGGCGGCCTGAACGAGGCTGGCGATCTCTATACCTGGACGGTGAGCGGCCAGGTGTTTTTTGCCTCTGCCGATGCTCTGATCGAAGCCTTCGACGTGCGTGCCGCGGCCGGCAAGCAGGCCCGCATCGATGTCGGTGGCGCGCATTTCTGGGACATCACCGCCGTGGGCGCGCTGGACAAGGTGATGGAGCGCCTGCGCCAGCATGGCTGCCACGTGGAGCTGACGGGGCTGGACGAGGCCAGTCAACGACTGATAGAACGCATCAGGGTCTAGGTTTGGCGGCTGGTGGCCGCTTATTTCAGGCTGGTCTGCGACAGGCGCTTGGCATTGGCCACGGCCTTGCGGCGAATCGGCGCCAGGCTTCTGGCCGCCACCTTGTCGGCCGCCACGGGCAGCTTCTGACCCATGGTCCAGGGGTTGCGCATCCAGGCCAGACACAGTTGCTGCTGCACCTTGAACATTTCGGCCCCCATGGTCAGCCAGGCCTGACTGAAGGCGACCTGCTTTTCCACCACCATGCGCGTGAACTCCTTCTGGTCGCGCGCAGAGAGCACCGGACCGCTGAGGGCCATGCGCGTGAGCCGGTGGTTGATGACCTGAGGCACGGCCATGCTGATGTCCAGCAGTTCGCTGGCAGTGCGGTGGGGGATGGCGGATTCAGGCATGTGTAACTCCTTGCATTCAGGCGTTTTATTGTGCACTGCAACATAGAAGTTTGCGCAAGCTCACCTGTGAAAGCCCTATCGCCGAATTCAGCGCCTGTGCCCAAGCAGGCTGAGTGCCTCCTGCTCCAATGCCGCCGTCAGCCAGGGCAGGCCCGCATCGGCAGGCCGGTGCAGCGGCAGCAGCATATGCACCTGAAACGCTATCGAAAACGCCAGCGGCCGCACCACCAGCTGCGGGCCGGCACAAGCCCGCGCAGTCAGCGGGTTGACGATGGCCAGACCCAGGCCGTGCTGGACCATGGCGCAGACGGCAACGGCGCTGGCGGTCTCCAGGCTCAGCCGGCGCTGCACGCCGGCGCGGGCAAACACCGCATCGATCTGCGCCCTGTAGGGGTCGTCGCGCGCCAGGCTGATGAAGGATTCGCCTTCAAAGTCCCGCGCGCTGAGCAGCGCCTTCTGCGCCAGCGGGTGGCTGGCAGGCAACACGGCCACTTCGTCCATGGCAGGCAAGGGCTGGCTGCGTGTGCCCGGTGGCGCATCGGCCAGCTCGGACAGGCCCAGATCGAAGCGCTGGGCCGCCATCCATTCCTGCAGCAGCGGTGCCTCCTGGGTGCTCACGCTCACGGCCACTGCGCCGTGACTGGCCTGCATACGCGCCAGCGCGCCCGGCAGCAAGGCGTGGCTGAGGGCTGGCAGACACAGCACGCTGATGCTCGCCCCTTGCGGGCGCCCCAGCTCCACGGCGCGGTCGATCACGCGCTCCAGGCCCTGCCAGCTGCGCCGCACCTCGTCCCAGAGCAGCAAGGCACGTGCATTGGCACGCAGCCGGCCCTGCACGCGCTCGAACAGCGCATAGCCCAGCAGTTGCTCCATGCGAGCCAGCTCGCGGCTCACCGTGGGCTGCGAGGTATAGAGCAGTTGCGCCGCACCCGTGACGCTGCCGGCCGTCATGACGGCACGGAACACCTCGATATGGCGATGGGTGATGCGCTGAGAAGCTTCTGAATCGGTCATACCAAAAGCATATCAATATTGAATGATCTTCAAAAATCAAGCTATTGGACTGAATAGATAGTCGCATGCATGATGCGCTGAACTATTCCCTTTCAAGAGACCACCCATGGCAAACCCCTTCTCTCCCGCACAGCTCTGGAACCTGGCCGACCAGTACGGCACGCCGCTGTGGGTGTATGACGCCGCCACCATCCGCGAGCGCATTGCCCAGCTCAAGGCTTTCGACACCGTGCGCTTTGCCCAGAAGGCCTGCTCCAACATTCACATCCTCAAGCTCATGCGCGAGCAGGGCGTGAAGGTGGATGCGGTTTCGCGCGGCGAAGTCCTGCGCGCGCTGGCGGCGGGCTTTACGCCCGGCTTCGGCGAACCTGCCGATATCGTCTTCACGGCCGACGTGATGGACGAGGCCACGCTGGCCACCGTGGTGGAACACCAGGTGCCTGTGAACGCGGGCTCCATCGACATGCTGCACCAGCTGGCCGCCGTGTCCAAGGGCCACCATGTCTGGCTGCGCATCAACCCCGGCTTCGGCCACGGTCACAGCAACAAGACCAACACCGGCGGCGAGCACAGCAAGCACGGCATCTGGCACAGCGAACTCGAAGCCGCACTGGACGCCATCAAGGCCGGCGGCCTGGTGCTGGCCGGCCTGCATATGCACATCGGCTCGGGCGTGGACTACGGCCATCTGCAGGAAGTCTGCGGCGCCATGGTCAAGCTGGTCGAGCGCACCAAGGCGGCGGGCGTGGACCTGCATGCGATTTCGGCCGGCGGCGGCCTGTCCATCCCCTACAAACAGGGCGATGCCACCATCGACACCAACCACTACCACGGCCTGTGGGATGCGGCGCGCAAGCAGGCAGAAGGCATCGTGGGCCACAGCCTGGGTCTGGAACTGGAACCCGGCCGCTTCCTGGTGGCCGAGTCCGGCGTGCTGCTGGGCACCGTGCGCGCCACCAAGAATGCGGGCAGCAACCACTTCGTGCTGGTCGACACCGGCTTCAACGAACTGATGCGCCCCAGCATGTACGGCAGCTACCACGGCATGGAAGTGCTGCGCCGCGACGGCCAGAGCCTGCCCGCGCAGGACAGCGTGGTGGCCGGCCCGCTTTGCGAATCGGGCGATGTCTTCACCCAGGGCGACGGCGGCGTGGTGCTGCCGCGCTCGCTGGCCGGCGCCAGCGTGGGCGACCTGCTGGTGATTCATGACACGGGCGCCTACGGCAGCTCCATGTCCAGCAACTACAACACCCGCCCGCTGGCCGCCGAAGTGCTGGTCGATGGAGCGCAGAGCCAGCTGATTCGCCGTCGCCAGACGGTGGAGGAACTGCTGGCCCTGGAATTGGGCTTGTAAGCTCCCCCTGAGCCGCTTTGCGGCTTCCCCCTCTCTCTACGCGCTGCGCGCTATGGGAGGGGGACGCAGCCATCGCTGCGGGGCGGCCCTTGCTTGGCTGCTCTTGTTTGGCCCGCGCCCTTTAGCAATTGCATCTTCAAGTTAAATAGCAGCTAGCGCTTATCTTTAAAGGGTTTCAGGCCAGAATCACCTGAATTTCTTTTCTCTATGGCACCGCGCAGTGCCCAATGAGCTCTCTCCATGTCACAGCAACCCGCCACTTCCCCCCATCGCCACACGCTGACGGGTATTGGCTTTACGGTGCTGGCCTGCGCCTGTTTTTCGATACTCGATACGGGCTCCAAATATGCGGGCGCCCTGCTGCCACTGCTGATGGCGTTGTGGCTGCGCTATGCGCTGCAGTCGGCGCTGACCGTGGGCTTTGGCGTGGCTCGCCATGGACTGGACATCTTTCGCACCCGGCGCCCGGGCTTTCAGTTTCTGCGCGCCATTCTGTTTTGCCTGAGCAATGCGCTGGCCATGCTCAGCCTGCGCTATCTGCCGCTGGCGGAGTTCACGGCCATCGTGGCGCTGACGCCGCTGGCACTGACCCTGCTGGCTGGGCCAGCAGGTCAGCCCCTTGCGCTGGGTGCTGGTGGCGCTGGGCTTTGCGGGTACGCTGGTCATCCTGCGGCCGGGCGGCGGCCAGTTCAGCGGCTGGGCCCTGGTCTGGCCTGCGCTGCAGCTGCTGGCCAATACCGCCTATCAGATCCTGAGCAGCCGCATGGCGGGCAAGGAGCGCCCGCTGACCACGCAGATCTACACCAGCCTAGTGGCCCTGAGCCTGAGCTGCATGGCCCTGCCCTGGGTCTGGCAGCTGCCGGACAGCGCCGCGCTCTGGCTGGCCGCGATTGCCATGGGTGCAGGCAGCGCCGTCGGACACCTGATGCTGCTCAAGGCTTATGAAAAAGCCGAGCCTGCGACCATCACGCCGTTTCTCTACAGCCAGATTCCCTGCGCGCTGCTGGCAGGCTGGCTGGTCTATGGCCATATCCCCGACCAATGGGCCGTACTGGGCATGGTCGTCATTGCGCTGTGCGGGGCGGCGAGTGCCTGGCTCAGCGTCAGAGAGGGGAAATAGGCATCGCCTCTAAAACAATAGCTTCGAGCACATGAATTCATTGCATTTCAGACATAAAAGCATCTGAAATCCATGAATATCAGGCGCTAGCAGCTATGGTTTTATTGGCTTATTCGCCGCGCGGATCGCGCACCATCAGGTGCTGCACGGCTTCGGTGACCGGCAGCTGGCCGTCCAGCAAGGCAACCACGGTTTCGGTGATCGGCATTTCCACACCGACCTGGCGTGCCCGGGCGAGCACGGTGCGGGCGCTGTACACGCCCTCGGCCACATGGCCCAGCGAGGTCACGGCCTGCTCCAGGCTCTTGCCTTCGGCCAGCAGCAGACCCACCTTGCGATTGCGCGAGAGATCGCCGGTGGCGGTCAGCACCAGATCGCCGAGGCCGGACAGGCCCATGAAGGTCTCGGCGCGCGCGCCCAGCGCCACGCCCAGGCGCGTCATCTCGGCCAGGCCGCGCGTGACCAGGGCTGCACGCGCGTTCAGCCCCAGCTGCAGGCCGTCGCAAAGACCCGTGGCAATGGCCAGCACATTCTTGACGGCACCACCCACTTCCACGCCCACGATGTCCTGATTGGCATAGACGCGCATGGCTTCGCCGTGAAAGGCCGACACCAGCAGCTCGCTCACGCCCTCATGGGCGCTGGCTGCCACCAGAGCCGTAGGCTGCTGGCGCGCCACCTCGGCCGCGAAGCTGGGGCCGCTGAGCGCACCGCTTTGCAGCTGCGGCGCCACCTGCTGGCAGACTTCATGCGCCATCAGCCCATAGCTGCCGGCAGGTGCGTCGGCGGCCACGGCCTCGAAGCCCTTGCACAGCCAGACCACGGGCCGGCGGCAATCCTTGAGCTGGCCCAGCCACTGGCGCAGCGCCGCCATGGGCGTGCCCAGCACAATCAGATCGGCATCCGCAACATGGGCCATCACATCTCCGCTGACCACCGTAAGCGCATCCGGGAAGCGGATGCCGGGCAGATAGCGGCTATTGGCGCGCTCGGCCTGCATGAGCTGCGCCTGCGCCGGGTCACGCGCCCAGAGGCTGACGCGATCCTGCTCCGGATGGGTGGCCGCGCTGATGGCCATGGCCGTACCCCAGGCGCCAGCGCCGATGACAAGAATTTTCATACCTGAATTTTGATAGCAGTTTGTGCACAACGCACAAGAAAAAGAGGCCGCTAGGGCCTCTTTTTTGCCTGGCTGCCGATTCTTGCACATCGCAGGAATCAGCAATTGCCATCAGCTTACTGGGGCAGCTGGCCTTCGGCCTGTGCTGCGGCAGCCGCTTGCTGCTGCTCGTACATGGCCTGGAAGTTGATTTCGGCCAGGTGCACGGGAGGGAAGCCGGCGCGGGTCACCACGTCGGCCACGTTGCCGCGCAGATAGGGGTAGATGATCTGGGGGCAGGCAATGCCGATCACGCCGCCCATCTGATCTTCGGGCACGTTGCGGATTTCGAAGATGCCGGCCTGCTTGGCTTCGACCAGGAACACGGTCTTGTCCTGAATCTTGGTCTGAACCGTGGCGGTCACGGCCACTTCGTAGACGCCTTCAGCCACGGGAGTGGCTTCCACACCCAGCTGGATGTCCACGCTGGGCTGCTCTTGCTCCAGCAGGATGGCGGGAGAGTTGGGCTGCTCCAGGGACAGGTCCTTCAGATACACGCGCTGGATCTGGAACACGGGGCTGTTGTCTTGTTCGGCCATGATGAGCTAGGTCTTTCAGAAAATCTTGAGAGGGAAATGAAAATGCCTGCGCAGAGGACTAGCACGCAGCTATCCTCACAGCAGGCATTTCCATGAAATAGCGCTTTGCATTATGCAGTGACAGCCAGAGGCTGCATCGTAGCAAGCAGCACAAAGCGCAAATTCATGCCGTTTGGCGGCAGTGGCACGGCAAGTAATCAGCTTTGCAGCAGGGGTAGCAGACCGCCCTTGGCATCCAGCGCCATCAGATCGTCGCAACCGCCCACATGGGTATCGCCAATGAAGATCTGGGGTACGGTGCGGCGGCCGGTGACCTGCATCATGTGATCGCGGGCAGCGGTATCGAAATCGATGCGAACTTCCTCGATCTGATCCACGCCCTTGGACTTGAGAATCTGCTTGGCACGAATGCAATAGGGGCAGACGGCGGTGGTGTACATCTTCACGGCTTGCATGAGCAACTTCCTTGTAGTTTTTGCAATGCAGCATGCTGTGCTGCAATCGTCAGAGTTCTCAGTTGCGGCCGAATCAGGCTTTTTCAACCGGCAGGCCGGCATCGCGCCAGGCCTTCATGCCGCCAGCCAGCGCCTGGGCCTTTTCGTAACCCAGCTTCTTGGCCACGGCCTCGGCACGCACGGCACGGGCGCCCGATGCACACACCAGCACCACGGGCAGCTGCTTGTTCTTGACGGTGGTGGGCAGCTTTTCTTCCAACTGGCTCAGCGGCAGGTTCCTGGCTCCGTTGACATGGCCGGCGGCAAACTCTTCGGGCTCGCAGACGTCCAGCACCACGGCTTTTTCGCGGTTGATCAGGTGCACCGCAGCCGCTGCCGACAGCGAACCACCTGTCGCTCCGCGCAGTGCGGGCAGCAGCAGCATCACACCCGAAGCCACGGCAATCAGGATCAAATACCAGTTATCAATGATGAATTTCACGTCATTCCTTGGGATGGCAAACCGAACGATTTTAGAGGCAGGCTTGCCGGCGGATCACGCCAGAGAGCCACAGCCCCTCCTCCCGTAATCCCAAACCCTCTGTTCATATGCCCCAGGGCGCAAGTGAGTGCTCTGCACAATCCCCGAAGGGCCCAACAGGAATAGCTTGGCGGCCACCGCTGGACACGACCGGCTTACCTTGCCTCAAGCCCGGACAAAGGCCAGCCCCTAAAATGCACGGTTTTGACTTTGTGTCATTACTGCTTTGCTACTTTGAGAGAATCCATGTACAAGCTCGTTCTGATCCGCCACGGTGAATCCACCTGGAACCTTGAAAACCGCTTCACCGGCTGGACCGATGTGGATCTGACTGCCACCGGCGTCGAACAGGCCAAGAAGGCCGGCCAACTGCTCAAGGCAGAAGGCTATGACTTCGATGTGGCCTATACCAGCGTGCTCAAGCGCGCCATCCGTACCCTGTGGCATGTGCAGGATGAAATGGACCGCACCTGGCTGCCCGTGGTGCATAGCTGGCGCCTCAACGAACGCCACTATGGCGGCCTTCAGGGTCTGAACAAGGCCGATATGGCCAAGCAGTACGGCGACGAGCAAGTGCTGGTCTGGCGCCGCAGCTACGACGTGCCGCCTCCCGCCCTGGAAGCCACCGACCCGCGCAGCGAACGCAGCGATGTGCGCTACGCCAAGCTGCAGCCCGAGCAGATCCCGCTGACCGAGTGCCTCAAGGACACGGTGGCCCGCGTTGTGCCGTTCTGGGACGAGTCCATCGCACCCGCCATCAAGGCCGGCAAACGGGTGGTTGTGGCCGCACACGGCAACTCCATCCGCGCCCTGATCAAGTATCTGGACAACATCGCCGACGACCAGATCGTGGGCGTGAACGTGCCCAACGGCATTCCTCTGGTCTATGAGCTGGACGCCGACCTCAAGCCCATCCGCCACTACTACCTGGGCGACGCCGAAGCCGCAGCCAAGGCTGCAGCGGCAGTTGCAGCCCAGGGCAAGGCCTGAGAGAGACCTCTTCACCGTTCCTGTTCAGGCCGCTTGCGCAGTCTGAACAGGACTGACACGGCAAAAGGCCTGTGGAACCTCATGGGCCTTCCGCCGTCCAAGGTGTATATTGCGAATGGTTTAAGGGGTGCTATGGGTCAAAAAATCAAAATTGCAGGCTGGATCTCTGTGGGCGTGGTCGCCGGTGCGTTGACCACCGTATCCCTGCAGACGCTGGCTCGCGGGGGTGTGACGCCTCTGCCACTTGAAGAAATCCAGCAGTTGTCGGCCGTCTTCGGCCTGATCAAGACCGATTACGTGGAGCAGGTCAGCGACAAGAAGCTGATCACCGACGCCATCTCCGGCATGGTCTCCAGCCTGGACCCTCACTCCCAGTACTTCGACAAGAAAACCTACAAAGAATTCAAGGAAGGCACTTCCGGCAAGTTCGTGGGCGTCGGCATCGAGATAACCATGGAAGACGGGCTGATCAAGATCGTCTCCCCCATCGAAGGCTCGCCCGCTTTCCGTGCGGGTCTCAAGACCGGCGACCTGATCACCAAGATCGACGACACGGCCGTCAAGGGCCTGACGCTCAATGACGCTGTCAAGCGCATGCGTGGCGAACCGAATACCAAGGTGCGCCTGAACATCCTGCGAAAGGATGAAAGCCGCAGCTTCCCCGTCACCATCACCCGTGAAGAAATCAAGACCCAATCGGTCAAGGGCAAGGTGATCGAACCTGGCTACGCCTGGATTCGTCTGAGCCAGTTCCAGGAACGCACCGTCGATGACTTTGTCCGCAAGGTCGAGGAAATCTACAAGCAGGAACCCAATCTCAAGGGCCTGGTGCTGGACCTGCGCAACGACCCCGGCGGTTTGCTGGATGCGGCCGTAGCCATCTCTGCGGCCTTCCTGCCACCCGATGTGCCCGTGGTTTCGACCAACGGCCAGTTGGCCGAAAGCAAGGCCGTCTACAAGGCTTCGCCCGAGTTCTACGCCCAGCGCGGTTTTGGCGACCCCTTGCAACGCCTGCCTGCAGCACTGAAAAAGCTGCCTCTGGTGGTGCTGGTCAATGAAGGCTCGGCCTCGGCCAGCGAAATCGTGGCCGGAGCTCTGCAAGATCACAAACGCGCCACCGTCATGGGCAGCCAGTCCTTTGGCAAGGGCTCGGTGCAAACCGTGCGCCCTCTGGGGCCCGATACGGCTCTCAAGCTGACGACGGCGCGCTACTACACGCCTAGTGGAAAATCCATTCAGGCCAAGGGCATCGTGCCCGATGTGATGGTGGACGAGACTGCAGACGGCGATTTGTTTGCTGCATTGAGCATGCGTGAAGCAGACCTTGAAAAGCATTTGTCCAGCGGACAGGGTGCGGAGGTCAAGAACGATTCACTTGAAAAGGCCCGCGAGGAAGCGCGCAAACGCCTGGAAGAGGAAGCCAAGAAGCCAGCCGCCGAACGCCGCCTGCCGGAATTCGGGTCTGAAAAGGACTTTCAGCTGCAACAGGCACTGAACAAGCTCAAAGGCCAACCTGTCAAGGTCAGCAAAACCCTGACGGAGCGCAAAATCGAAGAGAAGCCCGGAGACGCGACGGCCGCGGACAAAAAGCCCGCTGACAAGAAAGCGCCCGAAAAAGGCGACTCCGACAAGAGCAAAAAATAAGCACCGGGTTATGGAACCCGCTCAAAATCAGCCGGGCTTGCCCGGCTTTTTTCTTGGAACCATGGAAGCAAACCGATGAATGACGATCAATTGCTACGCTATTCCCGTCACATCATGCTCGACGAGATCGGCATCGAAGGCCAGGAGCGCATTCTGGCGGCGCATGCAGTGATCATTGGAGCTGGCGGCTTGGGCTCGCCTGCCGCACTCTATCTGGGCTCGGCAGGTGTAGGGCGCATCACCATCGTCGACAACGACGTCGTGGACATGACCAATCTGCAGCGCCAGATTGCCCACACGACCGAGCGCATAGGCATGCCCAAGGTGGAATCGATCCGCACTGCCGTACATGCCATCAATCCCGGGATCGAAGTTCGCTGCATCCAGCAGCGTGCAACCGAGACCCTGCTCGATGAACTGCTGCCCGAGGCAAGCATCGTGCTCGACTGCACCGACAACTACAAGACCCGCCAGACCATCAATGCAGCTTGCGTACGCCACGGCGTACCCCTGGTCGAAGGAGCTGCCATCCGTGTCGATGGCCAGTTGATGGTCATTGATCCACGCAACCCCGACAGCCCATGCTATGCATGCGTCTTTCCGCCAGAGGCTGAATTCGAAGAGGTTCAGTGCTCAACCATGGGCGTCTTTGCTCCGCTGGTTGGGCTGATCGGCACCCAGCAAGCTGCAGAAGCACTGAAGCTGATTGTCGGTTTTGGCCGATCTTCTGTCGGACAACTTCAAATGCTTGATGCACGTTCCATGGAGTGGAGTAGGATGAAAATTGCTAGGGTTAAAACCTGTGATATCTGCGGAACGCCAAACACAAATTACAAAAAATGACAATACAATGATTTTTTCATGGGCCGTAATTGATTTTCCACATTGAGAATTGAAATGACTCTCGCCGCTTGATCCTTGGCGTCCACCTCATCAGCTTGCTACCGTCGTGAAACTGCGTACCTTTCTTGTTGAAGACAATCCCACGATTCGCGACAACCTGATTGCGACGATGGCGGAGCTTGCCGATGTGGAAGCGGTGGGGGTGGCAGAGACCGAAGCCGATGCTGTACGCTGGCTCAGCCACAACCCTGACGCCTGGGATCTGGTCATCGTGGACCTGTTCTTGCGCGAGGGCAGCGGTCTCGGCATCGTCACAAGCCTTCAACATCGACCACCGCAGAAAAAGCTGCTCGTGTTGAGCAATTACGCGACCGCCGATATACGACAGCGCTGCCTTGAACTCAGCGCAGATGCCGTATTTGACAAATCCAACGAAATCGATGCGCTTATAGATTTCTGTATTGATTTAAATACCAGTAAATCTTGAAAATAACGCAAAATAAAAAAGGCTTGAATATTTCAAGCCTTTTTTATTTGAGTCTGCATTAATCGATCAATCGATTTTTCAATGCATAGTATGTCAGATCGCTATTTGAGGAAAGGCCCATTTTTTCCATGAGCCTTGTCCGGTAAGTGCTCACTGTTTTCACGCTCAACGAAAGCGATTTGGCAATGTCTCCAGCCGTCTCGCCGCGCGCAAGCTTCAGGAATACCTGAAACTCACGCTCCGACAATTGCTCGTGTGCCGGAACATCATCCTTGCGGTTGAGTTGCTGGGCCAGGAGATCGGCCACTGCCGGCGTCAGGTAACGCCTTCCCAGAGCCACAGTCCGGATGGCCTCTGCAATATCCTGAGGATCGCACTCCTTGTTGAGATATCCGCTGGCCCCCTGACGAATCAAGTTGATTGCGTAATGCTCCTCAGGGTATCCACTAAGTATCAGGATGCCCATATCAGGTGCTTTGGCTCTGAGCATGGCCAAGGCATCTATGCCGCTTTGCCCTGGCATGGACAAGTCCATCAACAGCACGTCAATTTCATGCTCCCGAACCAGGTCAATGGCCTCCCGCCCATTGCCCGCTTCTCCCACGACCCTCAGATCTACATGTTCCGACAGGAATTGGCGTAATCCCGAGCGAACAATCGCATGGTCATCCACTATGCCTACTTTTATCATGAACACCTCTTTTCATGAAACTGCGCTCATCTCCAGGGCGCATCACATTTTAAGACCCGCACTATGATGTCAGTCGTTGACGCTACGGTTATGCAGAATATCAGGTAATTGCCTTGTAGGTGAGAGGATGTAGATGCGTTGGACCAATATCCGCAAAATTGCAGTCAGCCTGACGATCGCAGTCATTGCGGCAGTCTTAATGGTAAGCATTAATGAAGCTGGCTATAAGCGTTCGTTGCAGGCTCTGGACACGCTCACCAAGACGCAAGCCACCAGAGCCAAGCTCAATTTGCTGATGCAGCAAATGCTGGATGCGGAAACCGGCCTGCGCGGCTACCTGCTGACAGGAGAGGAGCGCTATCTCGAGCCCTATAACTCTGCCTCCGCCGCGATCAGCAGCAGCATGGATGACCTGCGCGGCATCTTCATCATGGACCCCAAGGAGCTGGCAACCTTTACTCCACTGGCCCGCCAGGTCGAGCGCAAGACCAGCGAAATGGAGCTGAGCCTGCGCCTTTATCGCCAGGGCAACGATGAAGCGTGGCGCTTTGTGATGTTTACCGACGTAGGCATGGAAAACATGGATGCCATACGGGGCCACATCAAAACCCTGATGGACAGCATCGATCAGCGCGTCAAGTCCAATCTCGCGGATATCGAACAAACGCTGGGTCTGTCACGCCTGGGAATTGCGACAGTGACCGCCCTGGGG
Source organism: Comamonas sp. F1-6 (assembly GCF_039581415.1). NCBI lineage: Bacteria > Pseudomonadati > Pseudomonadota > Betaproteobacteria > Burkholderiales > Comamonadaceae > Comamonas > Comamonas sp. F1-6. Next base: position 10,869 of record NZ_JBCPWN010000007.1, on the reverse strand, counting down.
ATTCTGGGCTTCTTCATGTACCTGCGACAGGCCAATGCGCTGCAGCACTCACATCAGCGCGAGCAGGAGATTCAGCGCGATGAACGCAATCGTCTGGAGGAAGTCGTTCGCGACCGCACAGCGGCCCTCACCGAGCTGGCAACCCATTTGCAGCAGGTACGCGAGGATGAGCGAGCGCACTTGGCACGTGAGTTGCACGATGAACTGGGCTCGCTGCTGACCGCCGCGAAACTGGACGTTGCGCGCCTCAAGTCCAAGATCGACACCTCGACACCCGACGTCTCCGAACGCATCACCCATCTGATCGAGACGCTCAACAGCGGAATTGCACTCAAACGCCGCATCATTGAAGACCTCCGACCCTCTTCTCTCTCCAACCTGGGCCTGACCACCGCGCTGGAAATCCTGACCCGGGAATTCGGTGAACGCAGCAACATCGAGGTGGAATGCAGCCTGGAGCAGGTGGACCTGCCTGAATCCACGCAGCTGACGGTCTATCGCGTCGTACAGGAGTCGCTCACCAACATCGGGAAATACGCCAGGGCCAGCCATGTCATCGTCACGGTGCATAACTATCCCACCTATGTGGCCGTGCAGATCCAGGACGATGGCCAAGGCTTCGAGACGGCCAGCATGCGCCCCAACTCCCATGGACTGGCAGGCATGAAACACCGCGTTGAAGCTGTCGGCGGCAGGCTTACCGTGGCATCCCAGCTCGGCAAGGGAACCACGATCTCGGCAGTCATTCCTTTGACAATGGCAAGCACCTGAACTGGACGCACATGTCAACGCAGTCCTACATGACTGTCCCTAAATACCCCGACCCTGGTGACAGAAGCTCACCGTCAAGCTTGGGCTGCTCAGTTCTCTACATTCAATACATGGCCGCACGGCAATGCCTGTCGGCCTGCATTCGATAGGAGAAAACCATGTTGCACTACGCCATTGTCTTTCTGGTGATTGCCTTGATCGCTGCAGTGTTCGGCTTCGGCGGCATCGCGGCCAGCGCCGTAGGTATCGCCAAGATTCTGTTTTTCGTGTTTCTGGTCATGGCCGTCATCACCTTCCTGATGGGCCTCGTGAAGAAATAGCATTGGTGCCAAATGTGTAGAACTTTGTTCCGGCACATTGCACAAACCACCAGTATTCGCCATGATCGCTCTCAGCTTCTGCCTCCGAAAGGCCGGGTTACGAAGACTGGCGTTACTTCACGCTGTCACGATAATTTCTAGATTTCAGGGAGTTCCAAACAATGAGCCAAGCCGTAAAAGACGCCAAGGACACGGTTGAAGATCTCAAGGACGCCGCCAAGGAGCTGGCTGCCGATGCCAAGGAATCGGCAAAGCATGCCGCCCAATCCGCCCAGAATGTGGCCCACAAGGTAGCCGATGCCGCTGAAGATGCAACGGACTCCGGCAAGCAGGCCGCCCAGAAAATGGTGAATGAAGCTCAGGACGTGGCAGAGGACGTCGCCGACAAGGTTCATGACGCCGCACGCCGCGCACGGCGCACAGCCTCCGAGGCCATCGACTCCACAGGGCGTCATATACGCAATATCGACGACAGCGAAAACCCGCTGATCGACAACCTTGCCAACCGGGCACAGGATCTGGCCGAGCGCAGTATCAACTTCTGGGCCGACAGCTCGCACCGCGCACGCCGTCAGTTCAACACCGCAGCGGATGCGACCACCAAGTATGTGTCCGCACAACCCGGACGCTCCGTGCTGATCGCCGCGGCGACCGGGGCGGCTCTGGCGACGGCTTTCTTTCTGGGCCGCTCGCGCAGGAAGTGAGCAGGAATTCACTCTGAGCCGTTTTTCGCAAGCGTTCTTTGCGCCTTTTCAAAACCAAGGGAGAACCATATGAAGAATCTGACTCGCGCTTTGGCTTTCAGTCTGGTCGCTGCAACGACCGTGCTGGCAACCACAGCCTGTTCGGTGGCTCGTGACCAGCAGACTGTGGGCTCCTATGTGGACGACGCCGGCATCACCACTGCGGTGAAGGCCAAGATGGCCGAAGACAAGAATGTCTCTGCAACCGCCATCAGCGTCGAAACCATGAACGGCACCGTGCAGCTGTCGGGCTTTGCCAAATCCGAAGCAGAAAAGGCCCGTGCCGGCGAAATTGCCCGCACGACCAAGCATGTGCGCGAAGTGCGCAACAGCATCGTGGTCAGACCCTGATCTACCCGCATGAGGCAAAGCCCTGTCCGAGGGCTGCACTTCCAGCCCCAAAGCCAGCTTTTGAGCTGGCTTTGTTTTTTCCTACAACCGGGTCGCTGACTTCGCCATTAAAGTGTCCGCATGCAAGTTTTCAATTGCGAGGCCTGCGGCCACCTGATCTATTTTGAAAGCCTGCAATGCGTGCATTGCGGAGCAAGCCAGGCATTCCTGCCCGACCAGTTGCGCGTCGGCATTCTGCCCCCGGCCGGGGGCCCCGACACACGCTACCGCGCCTGCGCCCACCGACACAACATCAGCCTGTGCAATTTTGCGATCGAGGCCTCAGACCCGCAGCCGCTTTGCGTTTCCTGCCGACAGACCGAATGGCTGCCGGACGGCAGCGATCCCGCCAATGAGCTGCGCTGGGCCAAGATCGAGGTCGCCAAGCGCAGGCTGTTCTACACCCTGGCCAGGCTGGGCCTGCTGGACCCTCATGGGCACCGCGTAGCCGAGCCGCGCTTTTCCCTGCTCGCAGACCTGCCCGGCCAGAATCCCGTCATGACCGGCCATGCCAGCGGCATGATCACGCTCAACGTGGTCGAGGCAGACGACGACGAACGTGCCAAACGCCGCCAGGCCTTGCACGAGCCCTATCGCACGCTGATAGGACATCTGCGTCACGAATCGGGACATTTCTACTGGGATCAGCTGATAGCCAACAGCGAGCATCTGGAGCGCTTCAGGGCATTGTTTGGCTATGAGAATCAGGACTATGCCCAGGCCCTGCAGCGCCATTACGGCAAGGACCCGCTGGACAACAGCTGGCGCGGTCAGTTCATCAGCGCCTATGCCACCTCACACCCCTGGGAGGACTGGGCCGAAACCTGGGCTCACTATCTGCACATGGTGGACTTGCTGGAGACCGCAGCCAGCTACGGCACCTGCATTACCGTGCCGGACATACCCAGCACGGGCCAGCAACTCATTCAAAACCCGCTGGGGCCGGTGCCGCCCGATTTTTCGGTGATGCAATCCCAGTGGGTGCCGCTGACCCTGCTGCACAACAGCCTGAATCGCAGCCTCGGCCATGGCGATGCCTATCCGTTTGCCATTTCCGGCCCGGCCTGGGACAAGCTGCGCTTTGTCCACGAAACCATCAGCAGCTATCGCAGCAGGGCGACTAGCCAGGGAGGCTGAAAGCTCAGGCCTTGCGGCCGACCTTGACCATCAGGCGCTCATGCACGCCCTTGGAAACAAACTTGTCCACATCGCCATTGAGCGTGGCAATCTCGCGCACAAAGGTGGAGCTGATGAACTGATAGCGATCGCTGGGCGTGAGGAACACGGTTTCCACTTCGGGCATCAGCGTGCGGTTCATGCCGGCAAGCTGGAACTCATAGTCGAAGTCCGTCACCGCACGCAGGCCGCGCACCATGGCCTTGGCGCCGCGCGCGAGCACAAAATGCGCGAGCAGCCCGTCAAAGCTCTCCACCTCCACCTGAGGATAATTGGCACAGGACTCGCGCACCATGGCAATGCGCTCTTCCAGCGTGAACAGCGTCTTTTTGTGATGGCCTGCCGCCACGGCCACGATGACCTTGCCAAACAACTGTGCAGCCCGGCGCACCACATCTTCATGCCCCAGGGTGATCGGGTCAAAGGTTCCGGGGTAAACAGCAATCAGGTCCTGACTCATGGCTTATCTCTCTCCTGCGGGTCTTGATGAGGGTGAGGGCTGCTGCAGTGCAGCGTAAAGAGATTATGCATTCAGGCCTGCACAGCGCTGAGCCATGCAAAAAAGAGCTGCTGGCGCCTCTGCTCGAAGCGCCAGCAGCTCCCGGTTCGGCTGCAAGGCTTTACTGCTTCTTCAGCAGATGCGCATGGACGGCGCCGGCCTTCAGATAGCGGTGCAGCTCCAGCCCCATTTCCAGCAGGCGGTCCTCGGCCCAGGCTTCGGGAGCTTCCAGATAAATGAAGCCGCCATCATTCAAGGCCGCCGTGGCGGCCTTGAGCGCGGGCTCGAACAGCTCGGTCTGACCGAATGGCGGGTCCAGCAAAATCAGATCCTGGCCCGCCACGGTCTTCAGGCAGCTCAGCGCATCACCGCGCTGCACCTTGACCATCCTGGCATCGAGCTTTTGCTGAAGACGCTGCAGCTGCTGCACCAGGGCTGCATCCTGCTCGTTCATGATGACGCTGCTGGCGCCGCGCGATGCGGCTTCGAAACCCAGCGCCCCCGTGCCCGCGAAGGCATCGACGCATTTCCAGTTGCTCAAGTCCTGGCCCAGCCAGTTGAACAGGGTCTCGCGCACGCGATCGGGCGTGGGCCGCAGACCGGGCTTTTGCGCCACGACCAGGCGCGTGCGGCGCCATTGCCCGCCAATGATGCGGATTTCACCGGCCCCCGTGGCGGCCGGCTTGGCTGCAGCGGGCTGGGCAGCCTTGGCTCCGGGGCGGGCCGGACGGCTGGCCGCCAGCTCCTGCGCCTTGCGCTCGGACTCGTGAATCATCTTGTCCAGCGCCTTGCGGCCTGCGGGGGTGTGTAGCTTGATGGCGCTGCGGCTCATGGCTTGGCTCCGAGAGTGATGGTGACCATGCGCTCGGGCTGAACCATGCGCTGCATCGCCTCCTTCACGTCCTTGGTGGTCAGAGCCTGAACGCGATCGGTCCAGTGCTCCAGATAATCGAGCGGCAGGCCATTCCAGGCAATGTTGGCCACATTGCCCAGCAGCTTGCGATTGCTGTCTATGCGCAAGGCAAAGCCGCCGATCAGGTTGTCCTTGGCCGCCTTGAGTTCCTTGTCGCTAGGACCTTCGGCAATGAATTTGCGCAATACGTCCTGCGAGACCTTGAGCGCCTCGGCCGCCTGATCGGGCCGGGTCTGCAGGCCGATAATGAAGGCGCCGCGATCCAGTCCGGGTGAGAAGTCGCTGGAGACGCCATAGGTCAGGCCCCGCTTTTCACGCACCTCTTCCATCAGTCGCGAAGTGAAGCCGCCGCCGCCCAGGATATGGTTGCCCACCATCACGGCGAGAAAATCGGGGTTGTTGCGCGCAATGCCGGGCTGGCCGATCAGCACCTGGGCCTGGGCCGACTCGAACGGAATGTTCTCGACCTTGGCTTGCTGCAGATCCTGCACCTTGGCCACGGCAGGCAGCGGCGGGCAGTCGTTGCCATTGGTGGCCTGCAGCGGCCCCAGCAACTGCTTGACCATGGCATCGGCCTGCTGGCGATTGACCGCCCCCACCACGCTGACCTTGGCGCGGCAGGCGGCAATCAGCTTGCGGTGAAAATCCTGCATGGCCGAAACATCGATCCGGCCCAGGCTGTCGACCGTGGTCTGATAGCCATAGGGCGAGCTGCCGAACACGGCCTTGCGGAATGCCTTGGAGGCCACGGTGCCGGGACGGGTGTCGGCTTCCTTGATGGAGGCACTCCAGCGCTCGCGATCACGCTGCCACACGGCATCGGGCCAGCTTAGCGAGGCGATCTGGCGCGCCGCCAGGGCCACGGCCTTTTGCTGCAGATTGGGCTCGGTCAGAGTGCGCAGGCCGTAGCTGAAGCTGTCACGCCCCGCACTGGCGCCAAAACTGGCGCCCAGGTCGGCCCAGGCCTGACCCAGGCCATTTTCATCCAGCGCAGGCGCATCGCCTGCCGCCTTGATGCCCTTGGAGGACATCATGGCCACGGCTGTCGCCAGGCCCACCTTGTCCTCGGGATCACGGCGGCTGCCGGCGTCGAAGTCCACCTGCACATCCACCATGGGAATGCCAGGACTTTGCACCAGCCAGACCTGGGCGCCACTGGGCTGGGTCCAATGCTCTATCGGCAGCAAGGCCCAAGCAGATTGGGTTAGAAAACCCATTCCAGCGCTTACCACAAAAGCGCCAGCAGCTATCTTTTTCATAGTTTTCATATGTTTCTCCGCTGCGCTCAGTGCATGGATTTGTCTGCATCCGCCTTGCCCGACATGGGACGCTGGGGCTTGCTACCCGCCGGCAGAGGCTGAGGCACCAGGGTGCCGACAGTGAGCTGGTCGTCGCCAAAATATTTGGCGGCCACGGCCTTCACATCGTCAGAGGTGACTTTGCGCAGTTCGGCCAGCAGCTTGTCCTCGGCATCCAGCGGCATGTTCTGAATCCAGTAATTGCCCAGGTTCTGGGCCTGGCCCATGACGGAATCACGCTCATAGACGTTGGATGCCATCCACTGCGTCTTGACGCGCTCCAGTTCGTCAGCCTGCACGCCCTCCTCGGCCACCTTCTTGATCTGGGCACGCAGCGCAGCCTCCACATCGGCCACGGTCTTGCCCTGGGCCGGAACGCCGGTCAGCATGAACAGGCTGGGCCCGCGCCCCATGATGTTGGCCGAGCTGCCGGCGCTATCGGCCACACGGCCGTTGGCCTGGCCTTCGCCCTGTACCAGGGCGCGCTCCAGGCGAGCACCGTCATAACCGTCCAACACGGCGGACAGCACCAGCAGCGCCAGCGCATCCTTGTCCTCGGCCTGCAGCTTGTCCACGCTCTTCAGCGTGGGGGTACGATAGGCCATGGCGATAAAAGCCTGCTCGGCAGGCTGCTTGACCTCGATGCGGCGCACGCCGATCTGCCTGGGTTCGATCTGCGGCTTGCGCTGCGGCAGGGCACGCGCGGGAATGCTGCCGTAATACTTCTCGGCCCAGGCACGCACCTGGTTGACGTTCACGTCCCCCACCACGACCACGGCGGCGTTGGCAGGCACATACCAGCGCTTGTGGAAATCGCGCACATCGCCGGGCGTCATGGAGTTCAGATCGCTCATCCAGCCCACCACGGGGCGGCGATAGGGCGAGGCCATGAAGGTGGCCGCCATCAGTTGCTCCATCAGCATGGCGCGCGGCTGGTCGTCGGTGCGCATGCGGCGCTCTTCCTTGATGACCTCGATTTCCTTCTTGAATTCGGAGTCCGGCCACTGATTGTTGGCAAAACGGTCGGACTCCAGCTTCATCACGTCTTCCAGACGGCTGGACGGAATCTGCTGGTAATAGCCCGTGTAGTCACGCCAGGTGAATGCGTTTTCCTGGCCGCCCAGCGCCGCCACGCGACGCGAGAAGTCTCCGGGCTTGACGCTTTTGGAGCCCTTGAACATCATGTGCTCCAGCGCATGGGCCACGCCCGTGGTGCCGTCGACCTCGTCCATGGAGCCTACGCGTACCCAGACCATGTGCACGGCCGTGGGCGCGCGCCGGTCGGGCTGCACGATCAGCTGCATGCCGTTCTTCAGCGTGAACTGTTGCACCTGTGGCGCGGCCGCCGTGGCGACAGCAGGCACAGGTTGCGACGATGCGCCCGGCGCAGCCAAGGCTGCCCCAGCGCTCAAACAGGCCATTAAGCCCAGTACAGGGAGTGCGCGTACATGTTTCATAGAATGATGCGATTCTAAAAACCCGCCAATGTTCAGTTTTTTCAAGAAAAAGCCCAGTTCACCCGATGCAGTGAACACCACGCCCGCTGCCGAGGCAGCCGCGGCGCCCGCTCCTGCCCCGCAAACCGGGCCCGCTCCACAGGATACGCCTGCCGAAAACGGCAGCAGCTCCTGGTGGCGCAAGCCCTTTGGTGGCGGCGCGACGGCCAAGGCCGCCGAAGATCAGCCTGCCACTCAGGATTTTGTAGCAGCCCCCGAGCCTACCGCAAAGCCGCAAGCCCCAAATTCCCGTCAAAACTGGATGGAACGGCTGAAAGCCGGTCTGCGCAAGACCGGCTCCAGCATCGCCACCGTCTTTACCGGCACGCAGATCGACGACCGGCTCTATGAAGAGCTGGAAGACGCGCTGCTGATGGCCGACACCGGCGTCAAGGCCACCCTGCATCTGCTGGAAGACCTGAAGCGCCGCGTCAAGGACACCAAGACCACCGAGCCTGCCGCCGTCAAGGCGCTGCTGGCCGATGCGCTGACCGATTTGCTGAGGCCCCTGGAAAAGCCGCTGACCATCGGCGAGCACACACCGACCGTCATCATGGTGGCCGGCGTCAACGGTGCGGGCAAGACCACTTCCATCGGCAAGCTGACCAAGCATCTGGCCGACGGCGAGCAGTCCGTGCTGCTGGCCGCCGCCGACACCTTCCGCGCCGCCGCGCGCGAGCAGCTGGGCGTCTGGGCCAATCGCAACACCGTGGAGATCATCAGCCAGGACGGTGGCGACCCCGCCGCCGTGAGCTTCGATGCCGTTTCAGCCGGAAAAGCGCGCAAAAAGGATGTGGTGCTGGTCGATACGGCCGGACGCCTGCCCACGCAGCTGCATCTGATGGAAGAGCTCAAGAAGATCAAGCGCGTGGTGAGCAAGGCCGACGGCACGGCGCCTCACGAGGTGCTGCTGGTGATTGACGGCAATACCGGCCAGAACGCCCTGACCCAGGTGCGCGCCTTCGACGATGCGCTGCAGCTCACGGGCCTGATCGTCACCAAGCTCGACGGCACGGCCAAGGGCGGCGTGCTGGCCGCGATTGCGCAGGAGCGCCCCGTGCCCGTCTACTTCATCGGCGTGGGCGAGAAGATCGAGGATCTGGAGACCTTCAGCGCACGCGAGTTCGCCCAGGCCCTGCTGTCCTGAAGCACAATAACCATAGCTTCCAGCGCTTTATCTATCGAGTTTTCAGATAGATTCAGTACTGAAACCCAATAAAGGAGCGCGCAAGGCGCTCCTTTTTTATTCAGCCTTCAGAGCTGCACCTGCTGCTTGATCCACTTGGCATAGTCGTTCAGGCAGCGCTCGGTGCGCATGGTGATCTGGGGCACCTCGTAGCTGTGATGGCTGCGCAGCAGCGCGGTCAGCCGCGGCAGGGCTTCGGGCAGGGTCTTGCAGATCAAACGCCATTCGGGAGCGGTCTGCAGCACGCCGTCCCACTCGTAATACGAGGTGATGCGCTCGGTCTGCACGCAGGCCGCAGCCTTGGCCGAGACCAGCGCCCGCGCCATGTCCTCGGCCTCGGCCGAGTGCCCAACGGTCGTCGTCACCACGCACAGCGTGGCCCAATGGCTGTCCTGCGCGGACGCGGACTTGAGAGGTGCGGTCTGGGTAGATGTGGTGCTCATGTCGCCTAGTCTAGGCCCAAGACCGCCCTGCCCGCCACCGCCTTACACCGGATACAGACCCAGCTGCTGCGCGCGCAGCCGCGTCAGTCCCAGCAGGGCATCGGTGAACGGAGTGGTCATGCCGCACATGGCGCCCATCTCGCGCACGGCGCCCACCAGGGCATCCAGCTCCACCGGCTTGCCGGCTTCCACATCCTGGAGCATGGAGGTCTTGAAGCCGCCCAGCTTGAGCGTGACCTGATGGCGGTCCTGCGGACTGTCGGCAATCGGCAGACCGATGCGCGCGCCGATTTCGCGGGCTTCCAGCATCACGGCCGTGATGAAGTTGCGCACCAGCTCATCGCCCAGAATCCTGTCCGTGGTCGCGCCCGTGATCGCACTGACGGGGTTCATGGTCATATTGCCCCAGAGCTTGTACCAGGCGTCGCGCTGGATATTGTCGCTGAGCCTGAGCTCGAGACCACCCGCACGCAGCAGCTCGGCCAGCGCCAGCAGGCGCGGCGTGGGCGCATCGCCGGACTGGGCCGTGGGCTCGCCGACGATCAGGCTGTTGCCGAAATGCCGGCGCACCACGCCGGGAGCGTCAAGGGAGCAGCTGGCATGCACCACCGACCCGAGCACCTGCTCGGTGGGAATGGCGCGCGCAATCTCGCCCTGCGGATCCACGGCCTTGAGCTGCAGGCCGCGCAGGCTGGCATCCACGCCACCGGCCAGAAACCACCAGGGCACGCCGTTCATGGCGGTCAGCACCAGGGTCTGCGGGCCGATCAGCGGTGCGACGGCACGCGCCACATCGGGCATGGACGGCGCCTTGACGGCAATCACCACCACATCCTGCACGCCCAGAGCGGCCGGGTCCTGCTGCGCATTGACGGCCACGGTCTCACGCTCCTCGCCATGCACCAGCGTCAGGCCGTTGTGCTGCAGCGCAGCCAGCGTCTGGCCCCGCGCCACGGCGCTCAGCTCGCAGCCGGCCCTGGCCAGCGCCACGCCAAGCCAGCCGCCAATGGCTCCGGCACCGTAGATACAGACTCTTTTCGGACTCATGCTCTTGTCTCTCCTGTCTTATAGAACTCTCAAAAACAGTAGCTGCCGGTGCTTTACCGTAAAGCATCTGAAGACTATCCGCCCTTGAAACCAGACGAGATCTTCGCGGCCGCTGCTCATTGTTGATACGTTAACAGCAGTATCCACCCGCGCGACACTGAAGGCCGTTGACAGCTGGACACCCCGCACTGCGCGCCGTGCCAGCTGCCCTGTTATCGCATTTTCAAGGACCGATTCATGAGCTCCAACACCACCGTCGTCAATCTCACAGCCCAGATCACGGCACTGGCCACTGCCTTGCGCATCGTGCTGGACGCCAGCCCCCAGGCTGCCCAGACACGCGAGCAACTGGCTGCCGCTCTGGACAAGAGCATTCACGACGCGCTGGAAGAAGGGGTCTGGGACAACGCCGACGGCGTCAAGACCATCAGAGCAGCGCTGCTGGGCTGATCGCCACCGCGCCATGAAAAAGCCGGGCCCAAGGCCCGGCAAAAGAGAAGCAACAATCAACGATCTCGCTCAGGCCAGCGCATCACGCCAGCGTATAGGCCGTCTTCACCGTGGTGTAGAACTCCTGGGCATAGCGG